>NZ_JAJKHN010000022.1:0-81315 GCF_020982715.1 Bacteroides sp. 1_1_30 | reverse complement strand
AAAGTGAGTAAAAAGGGATAATTATTAACTTGGAAATAAAGAGATAAAGAATTTACCACCAAATTTGACGAAGAACCAAAAATCGTTTGCAGAAGAAAAGAACAAGAGGAATCATTCACCAGGCAGGGAGATGTGTAAATTAAACTATGTATGCTTTATTCTCATTCAATCTCATCGGTCGGTGAACGGCCAGCGCCAAGGAGCAGGACTACCCGTCCCAACGGACGTAAAATTGCAACATTTTAAACCTATCTACAAATTTTATCGCCAGTTGTCGTGCACTAGCTCCCCAGTTAGCCAGTATGACATGGTCCATTTCTTACATATATTGCGATAAGCGAGGTAAAACAGTTTTTTAAGGGCGGTGTTGTTAGGGAACACGCCCTTGTTTTTTTGTCACTTTCCGTATCTGATGATGACAGTCCTCAACTGTATTTATGGTATAAATCATACGATGTATATCCGATGTGAACTGAAAGTATTCAGTAAGTTTTCCCTACGTTCATAATCCTCACATATGACATTCAGTTCTTTCAAAAGCAGAGAAATATTATTCATATTTTCTTTACCTCAAAAATTCATTTTTCGATTAAGACTACAAATAAGTTTTTCACAGTAAAATCAAACGAGAAACACTCCAGCAAAAGATCCTAAAAACAGACTTATCTCTATTATTATTGATATCCCATTTCTTGAATATTTATATTCAAATATCGGCCCAATTTGAGCCGATATTCTTAATTTAAAGGTATACGCAATATCCAACAACCTATCATTCCCAAGATAACTTTAATTGGAATTATATTCTAACCACTTCTTTATAGTTTTTTTGGTTGTTTGTTGTAATCCTTCAAGTTGGTGTGGATCATCGTTCGCATATCGTATTATCAGATTAGGATTATCTTGTAGATCTTCATACAATCTTATTGCAAAGAAATTATCCTCTTCTGTTACCATCTTCTCAATCAATAATGGAATGATTTCTTTTCCCATAGCCTTTAAATCGGCATATTGAGGTAAATTTCTTGTAGTAGCAGTGTTATTACTAAGCGAGTAATGCCATGCTTCCTTCCATTCATTAAACAGAGATTCAAACCTTGAACTATCTCTACATGTTTTTACTTTTCTAGCAATCATCATCAACTCATCCGGTGAGAAGATTATATTTTCGTGAATATCCTCACTTATTTCTTTCATTGCATTAGCATCTATTTCACTTAGACTACGGGTAGGAGAAACTGCCCCATAGGTTTCCACAGGAACTCCATACATTCCATTAGAAAACACACTTACAAGGTGCCACAATAGCCACATACGCCCCATCTTAGAATAAGGTGCCTCGCAATGGGGACTACCTCCAAGAGATGCATGCAGAGGGGTATTTCCCCAACCCCAAACTACAGGATAGTATCTTGATATTGAGGTTGCCCCTTTCATGTAATCATAAGCGGCATGATACACGGAACTCGCATTTTCATATCCATATCTTACTTGATCCCAAGTACTAAACTCTATCCACTTATTATTAAACCCCAACGAATAGGCAAAACAATTATATCCAGATGACGGATAATTCATAACAACTGTATTGGAATATTCAACTAAAGGAAACGATTTCCTTAAAGCATTCCTTTCAGCAGAAAAGAGAGGTCGTGGGAAAGAGTTCCTGATCAATTCGCGCTGTTCATCTGTTAATTGAGAATCCCAATTATCAGGAAGAATATACCCTCCCCCTGGTAGATTTGATCGTGTCTTAGCCATCGGTCCAATAATGCTATAAATATAATCCATAATTTCAAGGCTATCAAGCAAATTAACAGTTTGTATAGCCACTTCATTAGCCGGCTTTACAGATTCCTCAACGGTACTTACAATATCTTCGCTACTACAAGCAAAAATACACAACAGAGCGAATACTACAGTTAATTGCTTCATATCACAAGTATTTAAGGTGAATATTATACGAATGTATATATTTTTTTCGAGCATTCCTAACACTTTTCTGTTTTTTTACTCAATAATATTCCATTCTTTTGTTATTAAATGATATAGATGCTAGTGACTTTAAAAACCTTTTGAATATTTTAAAATAGCAGCAGCCAGAGGAGATGCAATCGCATGGTTAAATCTTGGAAATATGTATATGACTGGACAGGAGCATCCTTAAAATAGATGACTTCACCTTATCATTTTCAATAATAAGGTGAAATCAGCATACGATTCAGACTGAAATTATTCAGGTAAAATCTGTTCGATCTCTTTCAACTCATCTGCCGTGAATTCCAAATGATCCAGTGCTTTCAAATTGTCGGCCAACTGGTTGACAGAGCTTGCGCCCACAATCACCGAAGTCATCCGTTCGTCTTTCAATACCCATGCCAGTGCCATTTCAGCAAGTGTTTGTCCACGTCGGAGGGCTATTTCATTCAACTGGCGGGCGGCTTCTACCTTTTCAGGCGTCACTTGCGAAAGCTGGAGAAAACCCGAAGAACGTGCGGCACGAGAACCTTCCGGAATACCATTCAAGTATTTATCTGTCAACAGTCCTTGCGCCAAAGGAGAAAAGGCGATGAAACCGGAACCATATTCTGCTGCCAGCGGAAGTGTTTCCGCCTCCACCTCACGGTCGAACATACTATACCGATACTGGCTGATGAGACAGGGAACACCGGCTTTTGCCATCATTTCATAGGCTATGCGTGCTTGTTCGGGGGGATATTTGGAGATTCCGATATACAGCGCTTTCCCTTGTTTCACGATATCAATCAATGTCTGAATGGTTTCTTCGACCGGAGTAACTCCATCATAACGATGGCTATAAAAGATGTCGAAATACTCCAACCCTGTCCGACGGAGACTTTGGTCAATGCTCGCCATCAGATTTTTACGGGAGCTATTTCCGCCATAAGGACCAGCCCACATGTCATGACCGGCTTTGGAAGAGATGATCATTTCATCCCGATAACCCTGAAAGTTCTCTCGCAAAATTCGTCCGAAATTAATTTCGGCACTTCCGGGAAGAGGGCCGTAATTGTTCGCCAGGTCGAAATGAGTGACACCATGATCGAATGCATACTTAATCATGTCGGTTGCCACATCGAAATTGTCCACACTACCGAAGTTGTGCCACAACCCCAAAGAGATTAAAGGTAACTGCAAGCCGCTCTTGCCACAATATTTATAGGGCATCCGTTCGTAGCGTCCGGCTGCCGGCTGATAACTGAAAGAGTTTTCCATAAAACAGAATGTTTATATTTTCCTTTCACAAAGAAAGGAAAATATATTTTAATAATACTTTTGAACCAGCCTAAATTTTACGGCAGCATTATTTAAATAAAATTTCCATAACAACCCTGACAGTCTCTTTACTTGAGACAATTAAACAAAAATATAAAACCGTTCTACCCCTTACAAAAAACAATAGCCGGTAGTCCACGTTACCTAAAAAAATAGAAAAATATGATAACTATCAAGGTTAAATTTAGAGAATCAACAATTAAGAAAAAGAAAGGAACCATCTATTATCTGTTGACAAGGAATAAAGAATACAGAGAGATAACAACTCCGTATAAGATTCATTCACACGAGTGGAATGACAAGCGTTCGCTAATTGCGATATCAAATGCCGAATACCAGCGCAGATATGAACTGCAGCTCATTGAAAACTCCATCATCCGGGATATTCGACACCTTCAGCACATTCTGACAAGTGAAAACAACATTGATACCATCATCAAACTTTTCAAAAAAATTCAAGGTGAAAGCCTATTATCCGTATTCAGCAAGAGTGTCACAAATGATTTGTATATCAAGAACCAACCCCGAACCGCAAAATCATATATAGCTTCAGTAAAAAGTTTCCTCCGGTTCAGAAACGGAGTTGACATTTCTTTCGAAGAACTGACTCCTAAACTTATTTCAGACTACGAAAGATATCTGAAAGAGCAGCAGATATGTAATAATACTATTTCATTCTATATGCGAAACCTAAGAGCCATTTATAATAGAGTTGTCGAAGAAAGCTATACAGAACAAAAGCATCCGTTTAAAAAAGTATTCGTAGGCAATGATAAAACCATCAAACGGGCAATAGACGAAGATGTCATATCAAGATTAAAAACATTGGATTTATCGTCAAAACCACGATTGGCTTTTTCACGCGATATGTTTATGTTCAGCTTTTATGCACGAGGGATGGCTTTTATTGATCTGGCGTACCTAACCAAAGAGAATATTCAAGGAGAATATATTATTTACCGACGCCATAAGACCGGACAAGAACTTAGCATAAAACTAGAAATATGCTTAAAAACTATTATTGATAGATACTCTCATTACAGTAACGGAACTTTCTTATTTCCTGTTTTATCAGAAAGTACACAGAATTATGATAGTGCCTTGAGACTTCATAATATTCATTTAAAGAAAATCTCCGGCTTCATGGGACTTCCCAAACCTTTGACTTCATACGTGGCGCGCCATAGTTGGGCTACACTAGCCAAGAAAAAAGGTATATCTACACAAATCATCAGTGAAAGTATGGGACATAATAGCGAAAAGACAACCCGAATATATCTCTCATCTCTTGACAGGTCCGTGATTGATGATGCTAATGCCAAACTGATTTCCGGTATATAAGAATATATGCAGGACTGCAAGATGGAATTAAAGTCTATGCATAATCAATTGATTTACAAATTATTGTTCACTGCAATTCTTTCTCTTCAAAAGAGACGGAATAAAATATTTATTTGCAAAATAAACAATTTAAATCTTTACTCGCAAGTATTTCTCAAACAATATTTAAGCTATATTCAAAATAATCAGATCACTATGAATTCAAGCTACCGCAAATATATTTACCCATATTTCACAAATAAAAGGAACTTTCCGTCAGCCAAGCGCACAACTACACATCTAATTATAAGACGATTACGCACATAATACAAGTTTTATTCCGTCTCTTTTGAAGAGAAAGAACAGATAGATATTACATTTTTTTCAATTAACGAAACAAACTGGCAAATAGTACAAACTTAAAAACACACATACAAAAATAATCAACAAGTAAATATAATGAAAATAAGAAGTATTTTCACCCTCCTCATCCTAACCCTCCTCGTTTCATACTCGAGAGCGCAGGATATAGCCATAAAAACAAATTTACTTTACGGAGGTTATACCTATACCCCGAATCTTAGTCTTGAAATAGGTTTGGGTAAAAGAAGCACACTCGATTTAGGCGGCGGCTATAATCCCTGGAATCTTGACGGAACGGCTGAAAACAACAAAAAACTAGTCCACTGGCTAGGCGAAATAGAATATCGTTACTGGCTATGCCAACGCTTCTCCGGACACTTTCTCGGAGTGCACGTTCTCGGTAGCCAATATAATATTGCGCAACAGGATTTGCCACTCATATTCGGTAAAGGTTCTAAAGAATACCGCTTCGAAGGCTATGGCTACGGAGGGGGAATTTCATACGGCTACAACTTCTTTCTAGGCATACGATGGAGTATTGAAGCCAATCTAGGAATCGGATATGCACGCTTGCACTATGACAAGTACAAATGCCAAAAGTGCGGCGAAAAGATCGGAACAGAAAGCAGAAATTATTTCGGTCCTACGAAAGCAGGAATATCACTGATATATTACCTTAAATAGACAAACAAACATGAAAAGACAATATATGCTATTCGTCATCGTGTTGTTGTTCTGCACGAACACATCAGCACAGCAAAAAGAGTATTCCGGGAAAATACACGTCACGACGCTGTCCCTGCAACAAGAAGGGGATTCAGTGTACGTGAAACTCTCTTTCGACATTTCCGGGGTAAACGTAGATTCACGTCGTTCGATCAGCCTGGTTCCCGCTCTGGTAGCGGCAGGCGACAGACTGGACCTGCCCGAAGTAGTCGTCAAAGGACGTGAAAACTATAACGTGTACCGACGGGAAACCGCCTTGATGAGCAACCGGGAAAAAGCGGCGTATGCCGCAGAAGCTCCGTATGCAGTCGTCCCCGGATTCAAATCGGGGAACGCAAAAACAATTGCATACAGCGTAGCCGTGAAATACAATCCGTGGATGGCGGACGCAAAGCTGGATATGTATGAAGACCTTTGCGGCTGCGGCAATCCTGCGCGGAGGATAGGCATCACCATGCTTGCCAACCGTATAACGCTAGAGAAAATAATAGAGCCGTACGAAATAACTCCCAGCATGGCATACGTGCAACCTGTCGTCGAACCGGTAAAGAGACGCGAAATCATCAGCGAGGCTTTTCTGGATTTCGTTGTAAACAAGACCGACATCCGCCCCGATTACATGAATAATCCGCAGGAACTGAAGAAAGTCACCGACCTCGTTGCCGGGATAAAAGACGACCCGGACGTCACAGTCCGCGCGATCAACGTAATCGGCTACGCTTCACCGGAAGGCTTGCTGTCCAACAATCAACGGTTGTCCGAAGGCCGGGCCAAAGCACTGACCGATTATTTGGCTTCACAATTCGATTATCCGCGGAGTTTATACCAAGTCGCTTTCGGAGGTGAGAACTGGGACGGACTCAAAGAATGTGTAGAGGCGTCCCAAATGCCGTATCGTAAAGAAGTATTGGAGTTCATCGGGTCTTTCCCGGCCGAATGTGACTATGCTGCCCAAGTGAGGCGCAAAAAAACATTGATGAACCTAAAAGGCGGCGAGCCATACAGATACATCATCCGGGAGTTCTGCCCCTTGCTTCGCAAAGCGATTTGTAAGATTGACTTTGACGTCAGAAATTTCAGCATCGAACAGGCTAAAGAGGTGTTCAAAAGCCGTCCGCAAAACCTTAGCTTGAATGAGATGTTCCTTGTTGCCAACACCTACGAAAAGGGATCACAAGAGTTTATCGACCTGTTCGAAACTGCCGTGAAGCTATATCCCGACGACGTGACCGCCAATCTGAATGCAGCAGCAACCGCGTTGTCACGCAAAGATACGGTCTACGCCAAACGATATTTGAATAAAATAGAAAAATCACTCGATATCCCCGAATACCACAACACAATGGGAGTACTGGAAATGCTTTGCGGCAACTATGACAAAGCAGCATCACACCTGAACAAAGCAACGGAAGCCGGACTGCCGGAAGCCAAACAAAATCTGGCAGAAATGACAAAGAAACAGGAGAATACCATTCTTATCAGGCAACAACAGTCAAAGAAAAAACAGCAGAGATAAACAATAAAAATTAATAACAGAGATAAATAACTGATTTATAAACACTTTAAAAAGACAGGAAAGCATAACAAAAAACAACCTCCTACAGGTAAGCATTCACCTATAGTTTGTTTAGGGACCAAACTATCAAACGGGCAAAACAAAAGCTAAAGCAAAAGCTGACGCAATTATTAAACATTTTATTTATAAAAACAATGAAGAAAATTATTTTCATGGCTTTATTCGCCGCCACTCTCTCCGCTTGCTCCAATGAGAACAACGAGGTGACCCAAGAAACAACGAACCTGAAATCACTCGATTTTTCTTTTGATGTCGCTACTCCTAAAACGAGAATGAGCGATGACGAAGTGACCACAGCAATAACAGCGGTCAGAAGCAATATTCAAAACATTACCATCGAGTATTTCAACGCATCCGATGCTTCGCTTGGCACGTATGACTTTACACCCGAGCAGGTAGCTACGGCAAAAGGTGACGACCAGACTGCCGCTGCTGCAGGCCGCAAACCCGTTAATATTAGCAACATTCCCAGCGCTACGACTAAAGTGAACGTTTATATGAACGTTGATAAGAGCGCTGCCGACATCAATGACTTGCAGATAGGATACACGAAGATGGAATATCGTGGTACACCTGAAGATATCACATTGAAAACACCAGGAGGGGAAAGAACAGACGGCAGCACGAACGACCTTTACAGTGTCGAAGTTTCCGTGGCGCCTGTATTGTCACGTTTCGAGTTTCACGGCAAGGCATCAGACATTAAGGTGAATAGTTCAGCAAGCGGTACACTACCAAGCGGAGTTGAAAACGGAACAAAAGACCAGGCTAAAGCCCATGTAAGCGATGCCACAATTACAGCGGCAGAGAAAGCCGCTCAAGAAGCGTGGAGAAAAGAAAATCCGGGAGTTGCGGATCCTTCGACATGGAGCTTCACATACACTGTCACGTATGAATACGATGCTGCATACACGATTGAAAGTATTGACGAATATTATATGAATAATATACCTCTCACCAAAGATGGAGATTTAGTCTTAAATGCCAACGACGGTGCAGGTAACTGGAACGATGCTGCTAAGGATAAATATAAAGTAGATGGTGATATGGAAAAAATGTTCGATACCACTGTAGAAGCAGACAAAGTTATCGCATACAATTTATTCCCTCAAACAGCGACAAACGGCACGTCCGCCAGTACCACCGATGTAAAAACAAGTATGCCGCACTTCGTTCTGAAACTTACCACTAAAGCAAACGGTACAACCCCCCCCCGCTGGCTGACAATCCGTGCACTGAAAGCTGCGGATGCATTGGTTACCTCTTTCGACGCCGGCAAAGTATACGTACTGAATGCCGCCGATATTAATATTAATCAATATTCCGCCAAGCTGAAAGTTACCGCTAACAGTACAGCTGGTCCTGAAATACCGGAACCCGTAGACCCGACAGATCCGAACCCGGAACCGGTAGGCAAAGACCTCGACGTTCTTGTCAAGATCACCGAGTGGACCATTGTCAACGTGAAACCCGAGTGGTAATTACGACCATTACCGGACGTTAAACGACGCATAAAAAAGGGGGGACGTGGCTGATTACCACTTCCCTTCACGAAGCCGTCTCCCTTCCCCCGGAAAGAATGACGGCAACGGGTGATAACCGCACCCTGTAACGGTTAGTATGAGATTCATTTTTTGATGCAGAATTATGAGAAAAGTCTTTTTCGTAGGGTTGATTGCCATGCTGACAGGTTGTAGCCAGGAGAGCCGCGTTTCTTCGCCGGAAGACTCCGGTATCGAGCTACAAATTAATTTATCGTTAGGCAGCGTCTCCACCAGAGCCGTAGATGACCCTATCACCGGCAACGACGGAGAGGGATATGTATTGCCTTTCACAGAGGTAAAAACGCTGAAAGTCGATTTATATAAATCTCTTGAAGCCGCCCCCATATTCACCTATACAGCCACCGATGCAGAGATTGCTGGCATCAGGAATACCGCCACCGGAAAGTTGGCAAGACTCTCCATACCCAAGATTCCGGTAACAACCCAATACGTGAAAGTGACGATAAACCGGTTTAAAGAGGAGAATCCGCTTATCAACCAGTTACAGGTGAGCAGCCAGGACGACCCGCCCGCCCCTACCATGAACCGGACAGAGATTCCTTACGAAGGAGTTACCAAAGAAATTATCGTCATCCCCGAGGAATCGGACCCTTTCTCCGTCAAGGTGAAAGCCATCGTGGAAGTGGCTCCCGTATTGAGCCGGTTTGAAATCATACCGGGGGAAATCGTGGTCACCAACCCCGCAACCACAGGCGCTTCATTCGACTGGACGGACGGACCCATAGGCAGAGACAAAATCAAGAACTTCACCGAAGCCGATATCGCTGCTGCCGAAGCAGGCGCTCGGGAGAATTTCAGGAAGAAATACGGAACGGACGCTACCGCTGCCGCTATCTATTCCTATCGTGTCCGGCTCATCCGGTCGCCCTTCCCCGACGGCTTCGATATCAACAGCACGCCAACCGGATTCTATTTTTATATGAATTATTTCAAGCCGAGCCTCAACGCCGCCACTATCATAAAGAATACAAACGATGGTATCTCCGACTGGAACATGACCACAGGTTTTGCTGAATACAAGAAAGGAGGACAGCAGTCCAATATGTATGACGCAAGAACATCAGAGACTACAAAGGTGAACGCTTTTCATCTTTTTCCCCAATCGGTGGCGGCAGACGCTACTTTGCAACAAATCAAAGACGGAATGCCTCATCTGATTATGGGCTTTAGTACCGATAAGATAAAACGCTGGCTGACGGTCAGGGCATTCAGCGACAAAAGTAATAATGAAATTATCAACGCATTTAAGCCGGGGTATTGCTATTCCCTCGACCTTGATGATGTCGTTATCACCCCATGGTCATTGGGTTTGGACGTTCGCATTACCGATGGCGATAAAGTGACGGAGTCAGATCCCATCATCAAAGATTTCGATCAGACGTCTCACGTGCCCGAACCTGAAGGCGCAGATCTAGCACTCGGGCTTCGTGTCTCCAAGTGGAGAGACAAAGACTTGGAAGTAGAACTTTAACCGGAGAAAATAAAAGAAAGAATGAATAAAACATATTTCATAGGAATACTCCTGATTACTGCATCTCTTTTCGCAGGATGCACCAAAGAGAACACGGAAGATTGCTTTTCGGGACTCAGACTCGATTTCTACTTCACCCATCATACCGGCAACGGCAATCTCTTCGGCGAAAAGGTGCGGCGGATTCACGTGTACCTGTTTGACACGGAGGGCATACTTCAACTCCACGCGACAGACAACGGAGACAAACTGGAATATAGTTACCTGCAAAACGGACAGATACAGACGGTGTCAAAACCGAACCCGTGGGGAAAGCTCTCTGACGAGTATGTGATGAATCTGGATAAAGTGCCGCCGGGAAAATACAGAATTATATCATGGGCGGATAACGGGCAGAAAGACAACACTACTTATTTTCATGGAGAAATGAAAAATCCGGCAAGCCATAATTTAAGGAAAGACGTCACGCTGGGAGCGACAATGGCGGACGACCTCTATATGTTCTTAAAATGCCGGACGGCATCCGGACTGCCCGAAGAACTTGTTCCGGAAGCAGAGGAGATAAACGACCTGTGGTATGGCGCGGCAGGCTCCCGCCATCCCCAAAGCGATATGTATACCTATGAAACCGTGGAAGTTAAAAACAGCGTGGTCACCGCACGCCGCATCGAACTGATCCGCAACACCAACCTACTGAAAGTCACTTTAAGCGGACTGGAACATCTCACGCCGGAAGTCCGGGACACGCCCGCCGCGAACCGGGATACGGACTTCAAACTGTGGGCGGTTGCTACCGACGAGAGGTATAAGTCCGACAACACATTTGACGGGTACACCCGCTCCGTCCGCTACTCTCCATTCAAGACATTGATGGACGCGAACACGCTCTCTGCCGACATCAAGGTATTGCGGCTGACAATGGACCGCCCGGTGCTTTTATATATCGAGACACCCGGCGGACGCAGGATTCCGGAACAGCCGATTGACATCGTCAGTATGCTGTTCAAGGCACGCAACCCCGACACGGGAGCGTATATCTACCAATCGCAGAGCGATTTCGACCGGATATACGAACATCCGGTGGAAGTACGCATCGGTCCCAACCTGGACATCAGAATCTTTATCGGAGAATGGGAAATTGTGAACGTGAAACCTGCTGAATAGGATATGAAAATGAGAATAAGATATAGAATACTGGCATTGGCCGCGGCCGCGCTCCTGTCGGGCTGCGCCAAAGAATCCGCTGTGATGAACCTGCCTGAAGCAGAGAAAGTGACCGTACAGATAAAAACCAAAGCCCTTACCGGCAGCGTGGTGGAGGGAGTGACCATAGAGAAAGTGCGTTTCATGCTCTTTCAGAATGAGACATTACTAAATAATTATACCACTTCCAACGGGACGCTGAACGTTGACGACAGCGGGTTGTTCAATCTTGCTGTCAGCCCGGGAGTATATTCTTTCGCCGCCATCATCAACGAGACGCCCGAACTGACGGAGAAACTGAATGCCGTGACGAAGCGTACGGATATCGACGGCATCGAGTTCGACTGGCAAAGCAGCGCGCTGACCTCCGGCAATATGCCGTTGGCCAATCTGGGAGAGATAAAGATTCAACCGGGAACGACGTCCGGACAAGGAATGGCGCAACTGCGCCCCGTATACAATTCGGAAGGCGGCAGATACAAAGGTGATTTCACGACAGCATCCACAACCGCAAGCATCGATATGCCCCGCGTGATGTCGCAAGTATCCGTGTTTTTGCGACAGGACGATGCGGTGACGGAAGAAATAAAAATCAGCAACGTGCAGGTTAGCAATATACCGCGTTACAGTTATCTGATAGACCAACAGGATACCGACAATACCAATCTGAATCTTTTCAACGGTCCCGAATTTACAATTTCCGCATCCGGGGGAGGCAAAGAGTACAACGGCAAACAGTACCACCCCTTTCCTACCGCCATTATTGCGGAAAAATCGTTCTATAAGGATGGAGCAGACGACGAGACAAAAGCCGCCGACCCAGATTATGCCGCTTATATATTTATCAACGCAACCTACGGGGGCATACCCACTACGTACAAGATACTGCTTCGTGAAGGAGATGCTAATTTCAGGCTCCTTCGTAATACCAATTACAATGTGTATGCTACAATTAAGCAAATAGGCAGCAAAGGCATCTATGTGGTGATTGAACCTGTCAAACTGTACAATATCGCGGTTAATTGGGCTCCGGTAGAAGGACTGGTCATCGTGAGTGACCGGGAGGCGGACTTCAACAAGAATGTCAATGTGTGGAGTGACTACACGGCTTATTCCGGCATACTTAAAGTATATAAAGGCGACGCCTACCACGATGCCCTGTTCAAATACGGCAGCCTGATAGCTACCGGTAATGATGCTACGGCTACTACAGAGCAGGAGTTCACTGCCCCGACGGCTGTTGAAACGACCAACGATGTAATTTGGTATCCCGGAAATTTCAATGTGACGGGTATCGGTAGCTGGAATGATGTCCCTTATATCACGGATGCGAGCAATATCCCGTCAGGGAATACGCTCGAACTGGTAGCACAGGGTAAGGGAGATCCCTGTCGTCTGGCAGCATTATCCCCTCATCAGATAGGTGTGGAAGGGAAGGTAGACAACCAACAGTGGCACATGGCCAATTCTACCGAATATGCCATATTGATGAAGGCAGCCAACGGGGCAGAAAGTAAAAATGATAATGGATACCGTTCTTTTCATGAACTGCTGATACCCAACGTCAAGTACCGCAATGAAAGCGGAGTGCTGGTTTCCTCCCATAATTACAGGGGAAACTATTGGAGCACGGAAAGCAACAAGGCATTCTCCTTCGACAGCCGGAATCCGACAGCAGCAGCACTCGACGCAGCCGCTCCCGGACAAGGATATACCGTTCGTTGCGTAAGAAACAGCATTCCTGAAGCTCGTATAACAATCAATCCTCCTACTTCCGTAGACTATAAGGGGGCAGCCGTCAACGGACTTCCTTTCTATATAGACAGCAACGTGCCATACTGGAAAATGGAACTTATCAAGAGCGGAGACCACGTAGGAACCTCCATCGATTTCGATGACTTCTCATTCAAGCCTTTAGCCATAGGAGTGACGCACGAAATCGAAGGTTCTTATACCCAGACTCCCAAAGCGTACATTGCGCGCAGAGAATCAAGAAACGAAGACCGTACTTTTGGAGTAAAATTCACTTCCATGCACTTCACTGGTGAAGAGAATACTTATTATTTCACTATAAAACAGAATGGATATAGCATCAGCGGAAAACTAAGTATCAATAATCTGGAAGATAATAATAGAATTAAAAAAGAGGGAGGCAAGTATACCATACATATTAAACTCACTCCTGATGACGTACCTATGCCTGTAGGGGCTGAACTTAAAGTTCGATATACCTATCTTGGTGCTTCCCGTGGTGAAGAAAGCACAATCGCCACCACTATAAATGACAACCAACGTGAATATGACGTGGAACTGAACATCCTCCCTAATAATACGCCGGATGTTATCGGACTGGTATTTCATGTATACATGAACGAAAAAGGCAGTTTGGGATATCGCGAGATAACATCAGATTCTTATTACCAAAATAATTAGTGACAATGAAAAACAGAATAACAAACATAATCATAGTAATGGCAATAATGGCTCTGACCTCATGTGTCAGAGAAGAACTTTTGTCATCCTCCCGCAATGGAGAAGAAGGCGAAAGCGTAAAAGTAGAACTTAGCTTTAAGATACCTCCGGCTTCGAGTCCGCAGGAACTACAATCGAGAAGTATGTCCACTGATAATGCTTTCTCTGTAGAATTCTTCAAAGAGGCGTCTCTGACAAAAACGCGGTCGGGTGAGGTGGCAGAGCTATATAATCTGTGGTTATTTCAGTTTCATAGTGACGGCTCCATACATGGTTCGCCCCAGCAAGTATCCGACCAGGTGACGATGGTAAACGAAATGGCTCTATTAAACGTCACGCTACGTGTAGGTACTGACCAGACACTCTACATTGTAGCACTTGGCAAAAAAGTAACCGTAGCGAGCAATCTGATGGAAGTACGGACTATCAAGGAACTTGAAAACCTGCAACTGGACTATGTCGACAACAGAAACGGACTCTATTATTCGCGGATAACCAATGAGAGCGAAATCCCATACGCCGGAGCCGCGAAAGGTATCAGCGTAAATAAAACAGGAAATAGCGACAACGGTGAGATTGTTTACGGCACACCTGATGGTTTCTCCGGTGGCATAGAAGTCAAACGTCTGGTATCACGCATCACACTGAAGCACAAATTCGATGTCACGGAAAACACGCTTGAAGGCATGAGACTGCTCAAAGTACCAACCAAACTGTGTATCAATCCCGCATCAGCAGATAAAGACGTAATAGACAATATCCCGATGGCAGACCTGGAAAGCGACAATGCTTTCGGGGATGCGGACAAGGACACGGATGGTTTCTTCACATCGCAATGGTATGTTGCGCAAAATAAACAAGGAACCATATCAGATATAGTATCAGAAAGAGACAGATATCGGAAAGTGACTGACGGATCGGGAAAAGCACCCGAAGCCGGCACAAATATCGAAGCGTGGTCATATTCTAAAAGTGACCGAAAGCTCTATACAGTTCACCAGATATACGTTGGAAATAACAACACAAACAATTTCGATGTGGAAATAAACAGCTACTATGATCTTCGAACAATCATCAATTCTGTAGATCTTAATGACGGACGTATCCGCTCCTACACAGCCGTCCAGAAAGTTTATCTTTCATCCTCTTCCTATCCCACAAGCAGCGGAAGCGGAACTGGAACAATAACCGGAAAAACCAATGTATATTTTGACGCTCACTACGGATGGCGGCCTGTTATCATCTATGCACAAGGGCGTAAGGTGACTGTCGGCATTTATAAGGATGCACAATGTACGCAATTAGCCAACATGAACTCTGCAACGGAAAACTGGCTTCAACTGTCAGCATACCCCAATTATACGGAGGTGGTACGTAATGGTGGCGCAAATGTGCTCACAAACCAGATAGAAACTAATATTTTCGTACCGACACGGTTCAAACTATACCTATATGCAGACGAGTATATCACTGACGAGAATGGAGTGATTACAGACCCCGAATTCGATAGAAACAAGGTTTATAATGCTGCTACAAACTACCTGCCGACCAATTTCGTATCTGAACGAACTCTCTATGTAAAAGTAACGACCGAAGATATTACCGCTGAAGGAACCTCCCAAAAACGAGAAGGGAAGTATACCATTAAGCAAAAACAAGGACATTATGTCGGTCTATTTGGCGGTGAAATAGAGAATGGACAATACACAGAGGGACTCATCATTGATGCATTTAATGAGAATAATTTCCAAATTGACGATGAAATAGCAACAGCATTCTACATGTACTCCGGATATTATAATGTCATGACCAATTATGTATGGAAGGAAGGAGAAGATCCCGAGACAAACTACCGCAGTTTTATGAACGGCAAGCAAGCAACATTCAATTTAGCAACAAACCCTAAGAACTATGTTGTTAATAATGGGCAAGAAAGCATCATTCCACCTATGCGGAAAATCAATGGTAATATAGATTTATATCAATATAATTACTATAATAGTTTCCAGGCAAGATTCTGTCATGATTTAAACAGAGATAAAAACGGAAACGGTGTGATAGATTATCTACCGGATGATCCTGAAAAGAATGAATTTGAATGGTATTTGCCATCCACATATCAGGCATTCGGGATACTGACCTCCGCAGGAACTATTATTTATGATGCCCCGAACGCATTAGCATTGGAACGTAATGCAACCCTAGCTACCGGTTGGATGATGGAGGGGGGAGGCTGGTATTCCAGCAACACAGGTAAAAACAGTTGGAAATGGGTTCGTTGTGTCAGAGACATACCTGTTCCTCCAGAAAGAAAAACAGGAACCAAAGTAACCACATATATAGACAATGGAGACACCTATGCCCTGATAGATTTATCAACTCTGCCTTACGGAATCACAGATAGAACCACTGCAGAAGGGAAAACCGAGCTATATGAGGAACTGGACCTATACAGTTATTCTACAAAAGGTACGGAATATGACCCGGAGAACCCTCAAAAAGATGCTTCCCAACCATTAGGTAAAAAAGTTTTCCGCGGAAGAAAAAATTATCCGCCGAGTAAGACTACTACTACCGTCACACTCCAAACTTTAGTGTCCTCTTTTTCTTCACCAAGATTTATCGTATCACCTACAGACGTATATAATGATGGCGACACGAAAAGTAACTCTGCAAGCAGTATACTTCAAGACACTGAAGGTACTCCACAATCCAATAGTATCACAATGACTTGGGCTGAAGCGAACGGAAGACTCAATACTGCCAATAGTCAAGGCTGGAATATCCCATCAAAAGCAATGAATACCGGATGTTATGCCTATAAAGGTAAGAGCGGGAAAGACGAGCCCGGAAGTTGGCGCGTGCCAAATAGTCGAGAATTATCCATGATTTTAGTATTCGCTCACGAATTAGAACGGTTTTCTTCAGAAACAGGTTTTCAGAAGTTATACGAGGCAAAAGCGGCGAATTATCTCAGTAATGGATATTGGAGTTCCACAGAACAAAGTTCTACTTTATACTCTCTAGACAAAGCCACGAGTGGTCTTATTGATGTAAATTATGGTCTTACTATATACGAAGGTGCTAATAAAACCTCTACAGATAAAAATCGGCTACGTTGCATCAAAGACATTCCGTTGAATTAGCAACAGCAAAGCCAATCGATATTCTATAATTTCTCTAATAAGTCTACCTTTGCCATACAACAGTGCAGGGGTAGATTTATTAGAGAAACTTATTGGAAACTTCATTTCCGCATTTTAACCAACAATTTGTTCCTCACCGAGAAACTGTAGTTTCCTCGGTGTGGAAACACTTGTTTCTCGGTGAGAAACGGATTCTTGGTTTTAAACCAATGTACAAAAGTAAATTCAACTAATTAGAATTGGAAATATATGAACGGCTGAATCTCCGAACTCTTCATCTGAATAACCAGATAAATCAAAGCTACCATCAAAACAGCTTTTCCTACGAAAGGCAAACGGATCACTCCTCGACAAACTGCATTTTCCCAACTATCGGGAGCAAAATGAAGCAGGAAGCCAAGCAACATCAACGCAAACACTTTCCAATATCCTTCTAGTAATTGCGGGAACAGTTGCGGACGGAAAGTGGTGAATATCTGTCCCAGCATATCCATTGAATTCTGGAAATCGGCATTGCGAAAGAATATCCAGCAGAAGCAGACAAAATGGAAAGTGATAATTACTCCAAACACACGGCGCCAACCGTGACTCTCCTCTCCTTTCTTACGTCCGGTGATTGTCATCCACATTTTATGCAATGCTAAAGCAACACCGTGGAAGGTTCCCCACAGTACGAAATTCCAAGATGCACCATGCCACAGACCGCCCAAGAACATGGTAATTATCAAGTTGAGATATTGCCGGAATTTACCTTTTCGGTTTCCTCCCAGAGAAATGTATAAATAATCTTTTAGCCAACTGGATAAAGAGATGTGCCAACGACGCCAAAATTCCGTAATAGAGGCAGACTTATAAGGTGAATTAAAGTTGAGATTGAAATGGAAGCCTAATAATAAGGCGATACCGATAGCCATGTCGCTATATCCGGAAAAGTCACAGTAAATTTGCAAAGCATAACCATAGACTCCCATCAGATTCTCAACACCGGAATAGAGAGTAGGATTGTCAAAAATACGTTCCACAAAGTTGATACTGATATAATCGGATATGATGGCTTTTTTGAAAAGACCGGAAACGATCAGAAAAATTCCGCGTCCGAACATTTCCTGCGAGACGAATAGGGGTTTCCGGATTTGCGGGATAAAGTCGCGGGCACGCACGATAGGTCCTGCCACCAATTGGGGGAAGAAAGATACGTAGAAGGCATAGTCCAAAAGATTGGTCAATGGCTTTATTTCCTTTCGGTAAACGTCGATGGTGTAGCTCAATGACTGGAAAGTGAAAAAGGAGATGCCGACCGGCAGGAATATATCGAGAGCGGTAAATTCTCCTCCCATCAATGACGCAATCACTCCACCCAGAAAATTGGTATATTTGAAATAGACAAGAAGTCCTAAATTAACTCCCAAACTCAAAGCGACCAATCCTTTACGTTTCCAATAACCCTCTGCACGATCCATAAGTTGCGCAAGGAAAAAGTCGGCAACGGTGACTATGGCAAGCAGGAAAAAATAGGTGCCGCTACTCTTATAGTAAAAATAATAGGAGAAGAGAGTAACAAACATGATACGGGCGGTGTATTTGCGTTGTAACAACACATACACCACCATGAAAGCAGCGAACAACCAAAGGAAAATACCGCTGCTGAATATCATTGGCGCTTGCGGATCGTAGGTAAGTACCTCTTTCAGTCTACTGAAATCTATATCAATGGGAAACATAGTCATTATATGCTTTGATAAGTGCTTGGTATAATAAATTTCCTTGCAGGATGTATCCTTCGGGTAAATAATGTACATGATCGGGGCGCATCAGTTTTGCGTCTGTCCAGTTCGTGCAGGCACGGCGCTTCCCTCCGACTACATCGTACATATCCCACACGAGCAGACGATGGTCTTTTGCATAACGACGAATGGTTTCCGCTGCTGTCGCTGTACGTGGATTGATGGCATACGTGCGTCTACGCCTTCGCTGCCGGAAACTTTCATAAGAACCGGGAGGGGTAGTCAGAAGAATGGGTACGTTAGGAAGACTGTCGCGCAACAGTTTCACCAGTTCATCCATCTGATTGTAGTGCACATTTATATTATAACGCCGGTTATGGCTTTCATTGGTTCCGAAAGAGAGAATCAGCAATTCGGGCTTCAGGGCGGCGATTTCGGCAATACGATCCGGATGGGTAAAGGTAAGGCAAGTAGCTCCGTTGACGCCTTTATCTATATAAGAAACAGCACCGAAAGTTTCTGTCAAACGGGCACCGGTGGTTTGAGGGTAGATATGCCCACGTACATGGCTGTCGCCAATATGAACGATGCGGACTGTATCTTCGGAGAGTCCGGCACGCACTTGGCGGAGATGTTCGAAGACGGGAGCCAGCAGAGCGATGCTGTCAATAACTTCGTTCCGACCAGTTTCGCGGAAAGCTGAAGGGAAGGATATTTGTACAGTGATCGTATCATTCGCCCAGTTCATTTCCCGTAAGGGCTTTATAAGTTTTGCGGTCTTTCCCAGTGGAGGACATACAGGTATACGATCTTGTGCGATTGCTTCCGCAAGGAAACAAGGAACACTCAACATACCGGCGAGAATAAGAATAAAGACAGACTGCAGATTATTCTTGCTCATAAGCACGCCTCCTGTCGTATTGTTCCTTACCATAAATCATCGTTTCATAAAGTAGTCCCGCCAAATGCTTGCCGCCACGGAAATTTATATGTGTATAATCGTAGTTTGCCATAGAGGGTTTGGCATGAACGAGTTTTGCCATGCTGCCCTCTCCGCCCATTGCTTCAAACATATTCCAGAATGCAATGCCGCTTTCAGCAGCAATGTTCTGCTGATAACGAATCAGATTCTTCACACCGGGCATGGTACGAAGTTCACCGTTCTCGTTTTTAGAATCACGGTCGCCGACGCTCAACAACAGGATTCCTGCTTGTGGGAAACATTCTTTCAAATGCTCGATAGCTGTGAGCAGTCCTTTTTGATAGTTATCATAATTACGTCCCCGTTCGGTAGCTACATTCAAACCATATTCGAGGATAATGAGGTCGTAAGGACGTTGACGGTTAAACTGTTTCAACATCTGTGGAGGAATGCCCCGCAGAGAAAGACCGGAACTGCCACGCAACGAGAAGTTGTCGAGAATGATTCCTTTCTTTCCATCCATTGCCAAACCATAGAACAATGTAGAGTCTGCACGGTCTACTGTCCAACGGATAGAGCCGATGCGCCCGTCCACCTGGATTTGCTGCAATCCGTCGGAAGGGCCTAATGAATAATTCTTGTTTTCTCCTTTGTTCACACGGACAGAAAGGAGGACGGAGTCTCTGCTATGGAAGAAGATGGAGGCACGCTGGCAAGTATCGAGCAGGGAGGCATATTTATTTTGCCCGCGCAGTTCTACATAAGCTCCGTTGCGGGGAACGAAATAATGACCGGATATGCCTTGTTTCTTCTTATCGAAATAGACACTGTCTGTTACCGCATGACTGGACCATCCGCCAAACGTATGTCGCACCGTAGGACGGTAACCGCTTGTCATGGAAGTGATGGTAACAAAACCTACACCACAACCGCCGAATTGTTTCTGAAGCATTTCGCGTAAGTCAGCCGTAAAGATATCCGCTTCGATAAAGGAATCTCCGAATACGGCAATACGCACCTGTTTGTCATCGGAGTCATCGGAAGAGACACGGTCAAGTGCTTTATAAAAAGGAGTCATCCCCCGGAGAGTGGAATCACTGTAATCTTCAATGCAAGTCATACCTGTACGACAGGTATCTACAAAGGCAGGTTTTACAACAGGAGGCAAAGGGATGCTGTCCGAATCAGCTGCGGCAGTCTCTGATTCCGGATAACGAAGGTCGCTCAAAAGGTCTACACGCCTCATCGTGTGCCCGTCAATAGTCAGCGCCGGAAGCCAATGAAGCCCGAGTAAGACTGCAAACACAATCAGTACGAACCACAACGAATATTTCAAATAATTCTTTATTATCTCCATCTTTACAAGTAGATATAGGCACTATTTTAGTTCTTGTTTTTACCCGGTGCCGAGCTACCTCTTCCTCGGTGCCGAACCATCTCCTCATCGGTGCCGGAGGAGGCCTTCATCGGTGCCGGACATTTTCAGGCTGCAAAGATAGAGAAAAGCAATAAAAAAGAAGGGAGAATCTACATTATTTATGAGATTCTCCCTTTTTACTTATTTACATGCCGGACATCGGTCAGATCGTCCGTTCAATGTTCCACACAAATGCACGCAAACCTAATTGTTCGGTTTCCAAGTCCATTATATGCAAGGTGTCCAACAACGGATCGACTTTGCTATCGTCTACTATCGTCAAGATAGCCGAGCACATACTTGGCCAGGCATGGCTTCCGAAATGCGGATCGCCTGTTTTCGAACCACGTCCCTGTACTTTCTCAAGGTACGTAAAACCACGACATCCCAAACGGTCGAGTAACGCCATGATTCGTTCGTAATAAGCCTGATCGAATGTTATCAATACTGATTTCATATTTCTTTTCTTTATTATTTCTTAATAATACTGTCTTTATTCGCCTGGAAGTAAACATCCAATTCACGTTGACGACGGAGCTTACGACGACGGTTCTTAATACCTGTTCCTGCAAATACACAATATAAAGTAGGGATCAAAATCAATGTCAAAACAGTAGAGATCGTCAAACCACCGATTACGGCAATCGCCATCGGACTCCACATTTCAGAACCCTGACCGCCACCGATAGCCATCGGAATCATACCAAGAACGGTAGTGGCAGTGGTCATCAATACCGGGCGGAGACGGCTCTTACCAGCGGTTACTACAGAGTTCAACACTGCCAGTCCACGTTCGCGGCAAAGGGTGATGTAGTCGATAAGCACGATACCGTTCTTCACCACAATACCAATCAGCATGATACCTCCCAACAAACTCATGACACTCAATGTACTGTTCGTAAAGAATAGTGCCATCAAGACACCGCTAAAAGCAAACGGCAGGGAGAACATAATAATGAACGGATAGGTCAGTGACTCGAACTGTGCTGCCATCACGATAAATACGAGCACAACAATCAGGATGGCAAGTGTTCCCAAATCGCGGAACGAATCCTGCTGGTCTTCGTATGAACCGGAAATCTGAATGGTGACATCTCCCGGAAGATCCATCTTATCTATCACCTTATTACCGGCAGCCACTACGTCGCCCAACGGAGCACCGGAGATTACTGCGGAAACGGTCACGATACGTTCGCGGTCTTTACGTTCGATGGTAGGAGGCGCGAAACGTTCGACTACCTTTCCGACGTCTTTCACACGAACGGATTGTCCTTGCGCATTGTAAATGAGGATATTTTCGAGACTCTCCAGACTTGTACGGAATTCGGGCGCATAACGCACTTTGATATCATACTCATCTCCGTCTTCACGATATTTAGATGCTACCGCACCATTGACACGATTACGCAGATAGTTACCGGCTGTTGAAAGATTCAAGCCATGCATTGCCAGTTTTTCACGGTCAAAGTCTACTTGATATTCCGGCTGGTAATCACTACGGCTGATGTTTACCTCGGTCACGCCTTTTACTTTCAGCAATTCACGTTTCAGACGGGCTGCTACGCTATCGGTCATTGTCATGTCGTATCCGTAAACCTCAAAGTCGGCACTTGCTTGTGCGGACATACCCGTGTTACTACCACCGAGAATTACCTGTGCTTTACTGAATTCCGGATAGGCTTTCAAATCTTCACGCATCTCATCACAGACTGCTTCCAAAGTGATATCACGATCGCCCGGATCCACCAAACTGATGTTGAACGAGATAATATGCGAACCGTTGTCCTGCATGGATGCCCAAGTATTATCGGAGTCAGCCTGACCGACGGTGTAGTTGCAGACTTTCATGATGTCTTTATATTTCGTCAGCCATTGGTTGGTTAATTTCTCCGAAAGTTCCTGCGCTATCTCTTTTCGTGTACCGATCGGAAGCTCCAACTGTACAGCAATACGAGCATTATCCTGTGCCGGGAAGAACTCCGTACCAATGCCCTTTGCACACAGCAAACTGACAATGAAGAAAGCAATACATCCCACAATGACAATCGGACGATGACGTACAGCCCAGTTCAGCATCTTCGCATACCAGGTATCGAGCCCGTCGAGTGCTTTCTCTATCGGAGTAAAGAAGAGCTTGAACATCTTCGACGGTTTCTTCTGCAAACGAAGCAACTGGGAACAGAGCATCGGAGTTAAAGATAGTGCGGCGACCGTAGAAATAAACATGATGGCACACATCATCCAACCCAACTGTTTGAAAAGTACACCGGACATACCGCTTACCATTGTCAACGGGAAGAACACGGCAATCATGGTCAGCGTAGAAGCGATTACAGAAATTGCCACCTCATTGGTTCCGTGCACGGCCGCCTGTTTCGGATCGGAGCCACGCTCGATATGGGTCGTTACGTTTTCAAGTACCACAATCGCATCATCCACTACCATACCGATAGCGATAGAAAGTGATGAAAGCGAGATGATATTAATCGTATTTCCACTAATCGCCAGGTAAATGAACGAGGCAATCAACGAAAGCGGAATGGTGATACAGATAATCAATGTAGCACGCCAGCGTCCCAAGAAAAGGAACACGACGATGACAACGAAGAGCAAGGCATAAACAACGGTTTCCGTCAAACTGTCGATGGTGTTCAAAATGTTGTCGGAGGTATCGACAATGACACCGATCTTCACGTCACTCGGCAGGTTCTTCTGAAGCCTCGGCAATGCGTCGGCTACTTTCTTGGAGATTTCTACCGAATTGGCTCCCGACTGTTTCTGAACAACAATCATCGCACCTTGCACACCATTGTTATAGGTTTCCTGTGCACGTTCTTCCACAGTATCGACGATTCGGGCTACATCACGCAAAAAGACATTTGCCCCATTATGCGTACCTACCACTACGTCTGCCAACTGTCGGGAATCATCGAACTCACCTTCTACACGCAACGCGTATGTTTCACTACCGATATCGAAGTTACCACCGGGAATGTTCTTATTCTCGGCGCCGATAATGGAACTGATTGTTTCGATAGTCAGGTGATAGGCTTCCAGTTTATTGGGGTCGCAATATACCTGAATCTCACGTTGCGGAGCACCACTGATAGACACGGTTCCGACTCCCGGAATACGTGCCAGCGGGTTTACCACACGGTCGTCCAATATCTTATAAAGCGCTGACTGACTCTCATTGGCCTGTACGGAAAGCAGCACGATAGGAATCATGTCCGTACTAAATTTGAAGATGATCGGATTCTCGACATCATCGGGAAGCTGCGAACTTACCATGTCAAGTTTATCACGCACATCATTGGTCAGAACGTCAATATCATTACCAAACTCGAACTCCAATGTAATCAATGACATATTCTCGGAAGAACGGGAGGTGATATGTTTCAAGTTACTCACCGCGTTCAACGTATTTTCGAGCGGGCGAGTCACATTATTTTCTATATCCGAAGCACTTGCTCCGGGATAAGCGGTCATTACCATGATTGTATTCGTGTCAATGTCCGGATACAAGTCGATAGGTAACTTGGACAAAGAGAAAAGACCAAAAATCACCACTGCCAGGAAGCAGAGGGAGGTCATAATCGGTTTCTTAACCGCACCTTCGTATAAACTCATGTTATTTTATTTAAAAGCCTCTCCCTGCTCCTCTCCCCAAAAGAGGGAGCCGGAAGATCGTTTTGAAATCAGGTTAATTAATAAATGCATCGGGCGAAAGGTACTGAACACCTCTTATTTGGAAGAAGGCTGGGAAGAGGCTTCCACCTCTACTTCCATACCGTTCACCAAACGTGACTGTCCGGCAACTACCACCTGTGAGTTATCCGGTACACCGGATTTCAACTCATACTCCGTACCCATGCGTCTACCCAGTTCGACCTTATTATAAGATACTTTACCGTCTTTATAAACGAATACATAACGGTCGCCGGAACCTGCCTGCTTAACGATTGCCAAATCGGGAACAACGACGTTTTCTGCTGTACCGAAGTTCAATGTCGCACGGGCAAACATTCCCGGACGCACACGCTGGTCTTTATTATCCAGTCTGATCTCTACCTGGAATGTACGGGTAGTGGCATCTATGGTAGGGTAAATCAGATTGATGGTTCCTGTAAATACTTCATCGCCATATACATCGAGTTTCACATCGACAGGAGTACCTTTTTTCACTTTCGTGAAGTAGGTTTCGGACACGTTAATCAGGAGTTTCACCGGAGTGATCTGTTCTACTACAAGTACGGGTTCTCCACCGCTGTACATATCGCCATTATCATAGTTACGTGCAGTGACCACACCATTGATAGGGCTTTGCAAAGAGGTATTCTCCAGCAGATTCTTATAAGCGGTTTGCTTCACATCGAGTTGCATCTTCGAAGCATCCCACTCTGATTTGGACGCACCGCCCACTTTATATAATTCGTCGATACGGTTGAATTCTATTTCCTGATTATCTAGTTGCAGCTTCGTCTGTTTCAGGTTGGCTGCATCCATCTGCACAAGTTTCTGGCCTTTGGATACGCGGTCGCCCACTTCCACAAAAATCTGGTCGATACGTACGGGAGACGAAGGAGCTATATTATTCTTTACTTCGGCTTCCACCGTTGCTGTGTAATCTTGTATTTGATCTACGGGACGGGCTTTTACGTCTGCCAGCTTCACAATGGGCTTCGCGTCCACATGTTCCGCAGCCGCTTTGTCTTTTCCACCTGTACATGAGCCCATAAACACAGTTAACAGCAGGGCTACCAATTGGATACTTCTTTTCATATTCCTTAATTGTAATTTTTTATTTGTCTATCTTTATTCTTTTCCCAGAACCTGATCGAGGTCTGCCTTAGCAACCAGGTAATCGTATATGGACTGATTATAGGTGAGTTGCGCCTGTGTCAGCGATACTTGGGAACTGTTCAGTTCGAGCACCGTGCCCTTACCTACATCATAACGTTTTTCGGCAATCACTACCGCTTTCTTTGCCTGCATCACATTTTCCTTGTTGCTGACTACCTGCTCTGTGCTGGCACTCATGTTATTGCGACAACTGACAATCTGCATATTCAATTGTCTTTCCGTATCAATACGGTTCCAATCGAGCTGGCGCATCTGTATACGGGCGGATTTCACTTTCGTAAAGTTACTTGCCTTATATAAAGGTATACTAAGATTGAACATCAGGCTGGAACTGTTGCTCCAGTTGTAATTGAAAAAATTGATATTCGGATTATACAGTGATTGATATTGGTAGGAGAAACTCATTGAAAGAGTCGGCATAAAGTTTGTCTTTAAAGACTTTACGTTCTTTTCAAGCAACTTCATGTTCAAGTCCAACTGCTTCATGGTGGTATTGTTGTCCAGATTTACATTTTCTTCTCTCAACTGGTTGGCAAACATGGCCGTCTCATAGTTGGTCAGACTATCGTTAATCTTTATCTCCACATCGGCTGTGATCCCCATCAGGACTTTCAACTGCAACTTAGCCAAAGTCACCGCATTAGCTGCCGAAATCAAGTTCGGTTTAATACTGCGCATCTGCACCTCCGCACTGATCTTGTCATATTCGCTCACAGTTCCCTGCTGATATTTGGCATTCACTACATTGTAGTTATCTTCTGCCAGTTTATAACTGCCTTGAAGCACTTCATAGCTGTCCTGCGCAAGCATCAACTGATAATAAGCCTTGCTCACCTGATTCACGAGATCCAGTTTGGAAGCGCGTGACTTCTCTACTGCCAGTTCAATATCCGTCTTTGTCATCGACATGGCACGATAAACGCCCGGCACAAAGAGTGGCAGATTAATACTCAACCCCGCATTAGCGGTGTTCGAACCGTCTTGCCCCATCTTGAACACGTTATCGTTCAATTTCATTTCAGCCGCTTTAATGGTATGGTCTACTGAACCGGCAATACTAGCCTCCGGCAACAGACTTTGCCAGGCTTCTTTGCTGGCAACTTTCTTTAATGCAACTTCTTCTTCTGCCACTTTTATTGTCGGATTCTCATCCAATGCAATTTCCAGGGCTTTGTCTAAGGTTAAGGTTAGTATATTCTTCTCCGCCTGTGTGTCCTGCGCCTTTGCAAAACCAAATGCACAGAGTGCCACAGCTACCAGAAGAATCTTCTTACCTGCCAATCTTTTCATCTTGTTCATAAACTGAATTTCTAATTTAATCTTACTTGTTTGTCAATAAAACCTCACTCTTGCTCTAATCTGCGATGCGGTTCTTACGATATTCTTGTATAAAGTCTTCCAGTACCTTTGCTCCTTTTTCGGTGGAGATGCCGCGTATATAAGTAAACATGATGGATTCGTACACTTCAATGAAAGGATATTCATTGCAGATATCCGTATTCAGAAGTACGTCAAACTGCTCTCGTACCAGCAAATTAACGATAGCGAAGTTCACATCCGGACGAAAAATGCCCTGCTCTACTCCCGTCTTGAAGAAGGACATCGTTTTCTGCGAATCGCTGTCCTGCCGGTTCTTCATCATCTCATATACTTTCGGATATTTCTTGATGTCTTCAAAAAAGCGTTTATTCGTCTGATGGAACACCTCAATACTTTTCTGAAAAACTGCAAGTATTACCTCTAACACATTATGCGACTGTTCAAAGATTTTCTGCAAGTACTTATCTCTGTCGGCCTGTGCCTTCAGTATACATTCTTTCAACAACGATTCTTTATCCGAAAAGACTTCATAGAGGGTACGTTTGGATATTCCTAATGCTGCTGCAATATCGTCCATCGTAATACTCTTGATGCCTTTTGAAGTAAAAGCTTCTGTTGCTGCCGTTATGATCCGTTCTCTTAACTCTACCCGTTGGGAAGCGTCTTTTCCATGCTCTGCCATCATCCGTTTTTCTATTTTATTAAAATGCAGTTTTCGTTTTCTTTTCATTTCCAAAGGAAAAACGGAACAAAGATATATAGAAAACTCAATTAACAAATCAAGTTTCCATCTATTTATAATGCATTTGGGAATTATTATCATTCAATAGAGTAAAATGAAAACAAGTGTTAATAGGAAATACGGAACAAACATAGGGCAAAGGTAGGAATGAGGAGAATACGAAGTAAAGTTTTATCGCCGGCAGAGGGATTATAATCGACAAATGCCGGATAAATATCGATAAGAATCGACACTTATCCGGCAATAACAGCCACCATTATCAACGAAAAGCGAAAAAGGGTCAATTTATTGTCAGTATTCAATCTGTGTCCTCTTCAGGAAGGCGACTGTTTTATGTATCTCCTTGTACATCACGATATCATCTTTCACAAAAGGCACTTCTTTCCGATAGGCATGGAGGAAACGCTCAAGGACTGGGGAAGTTTTCTGCGGGCGGCGGAAGTCGATGCCTTGTGCAGCATTCATCAGTTCGATGGCAAGGATATGTTCCAGGTTGTCCATCACTTTATAGAGTTTGGTAGCGGCGTTGGCGCCCATGCTTACGTGGTCTTCCTGTCCGTTGGAGGAGACGATGGAGTCGCTCGAAGCCGCATAGCAGTACATTTTATTCTGGCTGACCATCGAAGCGGCAGCATATTGCGGAATCATGAAACCGGAGTTCAGACCGGGGTTGGCAACCAGGAATTCAGGTAGTCCGCGGAGTCCCATAATCAGTTGGGAGACACGGCGTTCGGAGATATTTCCCAATTCGGCTAAAGCGATGGCAAGGAAGTCATAAGAGATGGCAAGCGGTTGCCCGTGGAAGTTTCCGCCGGAGATGATCCGGTCTTCATCGGGGAAGATGGTGGGGTTGTCCGTAACGGAATTGATTTCAGTCAGCAATACGGAGGCAACGTAGCGGATGGCGTCTTTCGTGGCACCGTGTACTTGCGGGATGCAGCGGAAGGAATAGGGATCTTGAACGTGATCTTTGTGACGTTCGATCAGTTCGCTACCGGCCAGTAGTTTGCGGAAGGCTTCGCCTGTCTCGATTTGTCCCTGATGGGGGCGGATTTGCTGGATGCAGTCCATAAACGGGTCGATACGACCATCAAAGGCTTCGAGGGAAAGGGCGGCTATGAGGTCGGCTTTTTTCGAGAGACGGAAGGCTTTGAGCATAGCGAATACACCGTTGGCGCTCATAAATTGGGTGCCGTTGAGCAGGGCCAGTCCTTCTTTACTCATTAGTTTGACGGGTTCCCAGCCGAATTCGTCGAGTACGCTGATGGCTTCGCACTTTTTCCCTTTATAGTAGACATCGCCGACACCGATCAGGGGGAGGAAAAGATTGGCAAGCGGTGCAAGGTCGCCGGAGGCTCCAAGGGAGCCACGGTCATAGACGATGGGCATGACGTCATTGTTGAAGAAGTCCAGGATGCGTTGTACGGTGATTACTTGTACTCCGCTATGTCCTAATGAGAGGGCGTGGGCTTTGAGGAGCATCATCAGTTTGATGATGACGGGGCGGATTTCTTCGCCTACGCTGCAAGCATGGCTTTTTATCAGGTTCTCCTGAAGCGTACCGAGTTCGTCGGGAGAAATATTTTTGGTACATAAAGAGCCGAAACCGGTTGTTATACCGTACAGCGGTTCTTCGGAAGAAGCTATTTTGTGGTCGAGGTAGTCGCGACATTTCTGGATGCGCAACTTGGCTTCGGGAGCTAGTTCCAGTTTCAGGTTTTCGTTGATAATTCGTTCGATGATTTCGAAGGTCAATGCTCCGGAACCGATATGATATACATTCTTACTCATACGCGCAGGTCTTGATTTACGGCATCCAACAATTCTTTTTCTCTCCGGCAGGCGGTTTGCTCGATTGTATCGGCTTCGGTTTGCAGTTGGAGGACAAAATCTCTGTCTTTGAGCGAACCAAGGTTGATACGGACGTTCAGCAAGGCTCCCAATACGGCGGAACGGGCGGACATCATGGCTACGCAGGCATCTGTGACGGCATTGCGGTTGCCCAAGCGGGCAACATCTGCTATGACGGACATCATATCCAGGGCCTTGCGGGCTACTTCCAACGGAACGAGGGCGGCTTGTTTGGTTGCTTCCTGAATGGCGGCACTTCGCGCGGCGTTCTCTTCGTCGGTTGTTTTAGGAAGTTTGAAGCAGGCAAAGACTTCGTTGTAGGCAGCGGAATCTTTATCGATAAGTGCAATAAATTCGTCCAGCAGACGGAGGGTGATAGTTTGTGCGTGCTGCATTACTTCTTCACTGGCTTCGTATCCCTTTTTTCCTACGGTGAGCCGTGCTACCATTGTGGAAAGGGCGGAAGCCAGTGCTCCATCCAAAGCGGCAATACTACCTCCACCGGGTACAGGATCGCTGCAAGCTACTTTATCTAAGAAATCTTTTACGGTTAAATCTGCTAACATGGTATTTTGTTTTAAGTGATTAATGAATGAGTTGGTCAACTATTAAGCGACGGGATATAACATGCCACCTTTAATAGTCATGATTACACAGTTCATGCCTATATAATAAGGTAGAATATGATAGTTGTTGGAATTGAGAACGATAAAATCGCCTTGTTTGCCTACTTCGATGCTTCCAATCCGGTCGGCTCGCTGAAGGGCGGCAGCTCCGTTCAGGGTCAGGGCGGTGATGGTTTCTTCAATACTCATTTTCATATAGATGCAGGCCAGAGCAATGGTCAGCGGGATAGAACCGGAGAAACAACTGCCAGGGTTCAGGTCAGTAGCAAGTGCTACCGCACAGCCGGAGTCAATCATTTCACGACCGCGTGCGTAGGGTTCTTTCAGAGCAAAAGCTGTCAAAGGTAACAGGGTGGCTACTACTCCGGCATCGGCCATTGCACGGATGCCGGCATCGGAAGCGTGCAGGAGGTGATCGGCAGACAGTGCTCCCAGTTCGGCTGCCAGTTCAGCTCCACCGAGGGAGACGATTTCGTCAGCGTGGAGTTTCAACAGAAAGCCGTGTTCCTTGGCTGCCTGAAGCAGGCGGCGGGACTGTTCGATAGAGAAAACGCCTTGTTCGCAAAAGACATCACAACATTCTGCCAGTTCGCCGTCACGGACAAGGGGAAGCATTTCACGAATCAGGAAGTCGATGTATTCGTCGCTTCTTCCTGCATATTCTTCGGGAAGGGCATGGGCACCGAGAAAGGTGGAGACTATATCGACACGTTTATGCTCGGTGTTGTTCAGGCTGCGCATTACCTTTAGCTGTAATAGTTCGGTTTCCCGATCCAGTCCGTAGCCGCTTTTACCTTCTACGGTGGTTACGCCCATTGTGCTCATTCTTTTCAGAAAGCCTTCGGCTGCTGAACGCAGTTTCAGGAAATTCATTTGCCGGGTGGCTTTTACGGTGCTTGCGATTCCGCCTCCCCGCTCCATAATCGACATATAGCTTTCGCCGTTCAGACGCCAAGAGAATTCTTCGGAACGTTCTCCGCCAAATACAAAATGGGTATGGGAATCAACGAAGCCGGGCAAGAGGCAGTGTCCGCGAGCGTTATAATGCCAGTAATGTTGATAGTAACCGTCGCGGTCTTCGCCACGGTTCTCACCAACGTAGGTGATGATTCCTTTGGTGACTTCCACGGTTCCGTTCTCTATGACTTGCAGTTGGGACATTTCTTCGCCTTTACGGGCGGAAAAGCCGATGGGAGTTACGATACGGGCATTGAATATGATTAGGTTTTCACTCATAAATTATCCGAATTATCTTGGTTTATTCTTGTTTCATTCATCCTGCTTCTTGATCCGTTGTTTTTTATCAGGCAGGTTCCCCTGTAAACATCCGTTCTGATTTGGATTGAATATTCGCTAACATATTTCTTTACCGGCTATTCCATGATACGGGCTTCCAAGACTTGCTGCATGGAAAAGTTTTCGAGTCCGAGATAGTAGGAAGCTGTATCAATCAGGGCTTCCATCGGTACGAGGCCAATGATTTCACTACCGACAATCGTAACACCATAGCGGCGGGCTTCGATACGTACCAGTTCGAAGGCGCGGTAAAGGGCAGTACGGGTATAGTCGGTCATGTTTATGGATACCTGGGTGATGTTTCTCTCCTTTAGCTCCACTCCCATTGCTTTCACATAACGGAGCCCTCCATTGATATGGCGGATATTCTTTGCTATCTTGGTAGCTATTTCCAGATTGTCCGTACTAAGATTGATATTGTAGGCTACGAGCGGCATACGGGCTCCGATGGCGACTGTACCTGCGGTTGGATGACGTTCGGCAGGTCCGAAATCTGGTTGCCATTCGGGTAGTTTGATTTTTTCGGCCATGCCTTCAAATTCTCCTTTACGAACGGAAGCGAGATTTTCCCGATGCGACGCAGTTGCGGACTTCTCATACAGGAAGACAGGAAGATGATAGATCTCGGCTACTTTTGCGGCTACTTTCTTGGATAGTTCGATGGCTTCTTCCATGCTAGTATTCTTAATCGGGATGAAAGGGATGACATCTACCGCTCCCATACGGGGATGTTGCCCGGTATGCTGATTCAGGTCTATCAAACGGACAGCCACACCGACGGCTTCAACGATTGCTTCGTACAGAGCTTCCGGCTCGCCGACAAGAGTTACAACCAGACGGTTATGGTCTTCATCATTACTGTAATCAAGCAGTTTTACCCCGGCCTTAATACGGAAAGGGGCTACTATCTGATCTATTTTCTCTAAATCACGTCCCTCGCTAAAATTGGGGACGCATTCAATAATTTTATTCCAACTCATATCAAATATCTATTATTATAGAGGTTATATTCAACTGGATAACTATATGTTTTACATTAAACAAGTGCTCTTTACCAATAGTCCTTATATAATCAGGCACGGTTCACACGAGTTGCATACCGAATCACCGCATGGTTTATACTAAACAGCTATATGTTTAAACAGTTCCATATATTATGGGAATTTATTCTCTCATATTAAGAGAATAAATTACCATAATATGTGATACTATTTTCCCACAATATATGGGACTATCTTCTTTATAAGTTCTTCGTCCGCTACATACGGCATTGTTATCTGATAGTCTCTTGCATGGGAGTCATTAAATGCTTCGCTTGTCTCCATCGCATGCGGATTACGCGCCCATGAGCGACGGGCTACTCCGCCCATCACATCCCAGAGCATTGCCGAACGAAGTATTTCATCTACCCGTTCGCTACCGTCGCATACCATACCGAAACCGCCATTGACTGCTTTACCAATACCGACTCCACCACCATTGTGCAAAGCTACCAGGCTCATTCCGCGGGCACAATTTCCGGCAAAACATTGCACAGCCATATCTGCCATCACATTGCTTCCGTCTTTGATATTCGATGTCTCCCGGAAAGGAGAATCCGTTCCGCTTACATCGTGATGGTCTCGTCCCAGCATGATAGGACCTACTTCTCCCCGGCGGACCATCTCATTGAAACGGAGGGCTATGTTCATTCTCCCGACTGCATCCTGATACAGAATACGTGCCTGTGTACCCACCACGAGCTGATTCTTTTCTGCATCCCGTATCCAGTTGTAATTGTCAAGATCCTGACCGCGCCGATTGACGTCGATACATTCCATAGCTGCGTGGTCTGTTTTTATCAGATCTTCGTGTTTGCCACTCAAGCAAACCCATCTGAACGGACCGTAGCCATAATCAAAGAGTTGGGGTCCCATAATATCTTCAACATAGCTTGGCCAGATAAATCCGTCCTTTTCATCAACACCATTACGGGAGATTTCTTTTACTCCGGCATCGTATATGGCTTTCATGAAGGAGTTTCCATAATCAAAGAAATAAGTTCCGCGGGCTACGAGTTTCTTGATAACTTCGAAATGACGATGCAAGGATATATCTACCAAGTGACGGAATTGTTCCGGAGATTCGTGAAGAAGGCGGGTGCGTTCTTCAAAAGTTAGTCCGGCAGGGCAGTAACCGCCTTCGTAAACGGCATGACAGGAGGTTTGATCGGATAATAATTCAATAGGAATTCTTTCGCGTTCGGCATATTCGAGCAGATCTACGACATTGCCGTGATAGGCTATCGAGCAGGGTTCACGACGTTGCATTGCTTGAGATGCCATCCGGTATGCTTCGGCTATATCCGCAGTCACGTGTCCCACCCATCCCTGGCGGTAACGGGTTTCAATACGCGAACTATCTACTTCGGCTATGATGGAGACTGCTCCTGCTATCTCCGCCGCTTTGGGTTGTGCGCCGCTCATTCCTCCCAAGCCGGAAGATACAAATAAATGTCCCCGCAGATTTTGGTCTTGTGGAATACCCAGTTTCAATCGCCCGGCATTGAGGAGGGTATTGAAAGTGCCATGCACAATTCCTTGAGGACCGATATACATCCAGCCGCCGGCAGTCATTTGCCCGTAATTGGCAACTCCCATCTGGGCAGCAATATGCCAATCATGTTGATTGTCGAATTGCCCGATCATCATCGAATTGGTTATTATAACGCGGGGAGCATCGGGACGGGAGCGGAAAAGCCCTAATGGATGTCCGGACTCAATAACCAGCGTCTGTTCTTGGGTAAGTTCTTCGAGGTATTGTTTTATCAGTCGATATTGCATCCAGTTTTGGCAGACTTGTCCGGTTTCACCGTAAGTGACTAGTTCGTAGGGATATAATGCTATATCGAAGCAAAGGTTATTGTCAATCATTACCTGAAAAGCTTTGCCTTCAATGCATTGTCCCCGGTACTCGTCAATCGGTTTGGCTTTCAGGTCGCCGGCAGGACGGAAACGGTATCCGTAAATCCGCCCGCGAGTGCGTAGCTCTTCCATCAATTCAGGAGCCAATTGTTCGTGCCACTCGGTAGGAATATAACGCAAAGCGTTTTTTAATGCAGTGATTGTCTGCGCCGGGGTAAGTGTATAACCACGGTCGGGAGCTCTCCGGATACCTTCTACAAAATCCGGATAAGGAGGTAGTGTGTTGCCAAGAGTTATTCTCATAATAAACAGAATTAAGGATTACAAACTGTAAGCAATACAGTCTTATAACTCTTCGCAAGATAGAAAAAAAGAAGATAAAAGACAAGAGATTTGACAGATTTATTATCAGAAAGGTATTATTACATTTACAGTTTGATAGAAGAACAAGACACAAGCGATGTCAAAACTCTCTTATGCTTTTATACAGGCACGAATACAGGCCGTTTCGTCAAAACAGATAGATAGATCTTTCATTAAAGTAGATAGCAGGGGGGCATTACGGTAAATAGCAAAACTATCATTAAAACAAATGGTGGAGCTTCACTAAAGCTAAAAATAGATTTTTCATTAAAATGAATGGAAGGATCGTTGGTAAGAACCCTTTCATTAAAATAAAAGAGAATCTTTAGTAAAGCAAATAGCAGCCCTTTCTAAAATCAACGCTATGAAATCGGTGGAATTTGTATAACTAGCGTAACCCGCATCTCAATAATATCATTATATAGATGATTGTATTATTGATAGGGCTTTTTCATACGATACCAACCGCAATTAATGGAATTATTTCTTTTGGTTATTCTGCAACTCTAACAGATATTTAAAAGTATGCTTTGCCTCCTGACTATCATCTTTCAAATATGCTTGTTTCAGTTCCGGATAATTCTTCAATAATTGCAGCATTCTATCTTTCCCCAGAAAGTCGACTTTTCCCGTTTCACCATTCAATTCATAGCAAACACGTTTTGTAACCAGACTTGAAGCGGCAAGAGCATCGCCTATATTTCCTCCTAGTTTTACATCATCTTCTTCCACAAAGTTGCCTCCGATGACTGATCCTAAAGGCATCGCACAAAAATAGATGTTTTTGCCTAACTGAACGGCAGGAGCATACCATGCTCCAAAACGCAATTTCTTATAGCGCAACTTACGACAGTTCAAATATAAATTTCCTTTTTCGTCACGCACAGCAAAACAACGCTTCTTCAAACGCCGGCACATCGACTCGTCATCACCGGCCGTTATCCGGTAATCAGCCCCTCCTGTTAATACAATCTGATTTCTGGAACGTTTTTCTACACGCAACACAGCAGTGGTATCGCCATGTTGAGTCAGCAACTCTTTCAGGTTGGAATAAATAATATTCTGCGCAATTAACGGAAGGCTAATCACGCTTATCAGCAAACATAAGATACATCCTTTCTTCATAAGCATCCTCCTTTCCTGTCTAACGCCTTTTCGAGTGGAAAGTTATAAATTTTAGCGGATAAATGCAAGAATGAGAAAAGAAATATTGAAAATTTCTTCCAGCTAACAACAACATTATCAAGACGAGTTATAATCCAAGCCCACACATCTTCCTACTTCCGTTAATAAACAGTAAATCTACTCTTGACAAAAACAAGCTCCTATCCCGACCGTTATGAATTATATTACCTTTGCGCAAAAGATTTAAATTTGTCATGGAAAAACTAGAACAGATCATTACCACATATCAGCAAATCATTCAGAAAACAGAACTGGAGTTACAGAATGCACGGAAACGTATCTATTATATAAGTCTTCTTCGACTTATCTTATTCGTAGGAGCCGTAGCAAATGCCATTATTTTTTGGTCTGACGGTTGGCTATGCCTCTCTGCATTCGCTGTCCTACCCTTTATCTTATTCATTTGGTTAGTAAAACGCCATAATTTCTGGTTCTACCGGAAAGACTTTCTGAAAAAGAAAATAGAAATCAACGAGCAGGAACTACGTGCCATGCAATATGATTTTTCCGATTTTGACGATGGAAAAGAATTCATTAACCCGTCTCACCTCTACACTCTTGATCTGGACGTATTTGGAGAACACTCTCTCTTCCAATACATCAACCGCACCGCAACCCCTATCGGCAAGCAACATCTCGCAAACTGGTTCAATGCACATCTGGAGAATAAAGCAGCTATTGACCACCGCCAGGAAGCCATCCGGGAACTCTCCACCGATTTGGAATATCGCCAACAAATCCGCTTACTCGGATTACTCTATAAAGGAAAACCTGCCGATACCACCGAAATCAAAGAATGGGCAGCCAGTCCGAGTTATTATCGAAAACGTACGCTCCTGCGTATCCTCCCAATAGCGGTTACCGTCATTAATTTCTTATGTATAAGTCTAGCCATTTTAGGCATTATCTCGGCTAACATTGCAGGAGGAGTATTTGTCAGCTTTGTATTATTCAGTACTATTTTCTCTAAAGGAATCACTAAACTGCAAACAACCTACGGAGAAAAGCTGCAGATTCTTTCAACATACGCTGACCAAATTCTGCTCACTGAACAAAAAGAAATGCACAGTCATATACTGCAAGAGTTAAAAACGGACCTTACAAGTCAAAATCAAACCGCTTCTCAAGCAGTCCGCCAGCTTTCTAAACTGATGAACGCACTCGACCAACGAAGCAATCTGCTCATGAGTACTATACTCAACGGACTGATATTTTGGGAGCTACGACAGGTGATGCGAATCGAGAAGTGGAAAGAGATTCATGCCTCCGACCTCCCCCGATGGATAGAAACAATCGGAGAAATAGATGCCTATTGTTCCCTGGCAACATTCGCATATAATCATCCGGATTATATTTACCCCACTATCGCTGCTCAATCTTTCCACCTACAAGCTGAAGCCTTGGGGCATCCCCTAATGGATCGCAACCAATGTGTGCGTAACGGAATAGACATTGAAAAACGTCCTTTCTTTATTATAATCACAGGCGCCAATATGGCAGGCAAGAGTACTTATTTACGTACTGTAGGAGTAAACTATCTACTGGCATGTATAGGAGCTCCCGTTTGGGCAAAGCAAATGAAAATATATCCGGCCCGTCTCGTTACCAGCCTTCGAACCAGTGATTCCCTAGCTGACAACGAATCTTATTTCTTTGCAGAACTCAAGCGACTTAAATTAATCATAGACAAACTTGAAGCCGGGGAAGAGCTTTTCATCATCCTTGATGAAATACTGAAAGGCACCAACTCCATGGACAAACAGAAAGGCTCTTTCGCCCTTATCAAACAATTCATGCACATGAACGCCAACGGTATCATCGCCACCCATGACTTGTTATTAGGGACTTTAATAGAGTCCTTCCCACAAAATATCCGAAATTACTGTTTCGAAGCCGACATTACCAACAATGAACTCACCTTCTCATATCAAATGAGAAACGGAGTTGCTCAAAACATGAACGCCTGCTTCTTAATGAAAAAAATGGGGATCGCCGTCATTAACGACTAATCCCCATCTTCGTATGAAAATCAAAGTTATCTTTTACAGTAACATCTAAAACCTGTTTTATTTAGTAGCAGCAAACTCAATATAAAGTTTCAAACTGCATAGTTTTAATGTGTCGGAAAAAACAAAGTCAAACAGGTGTTATAGATATATACTTATTGTATTTTACTTTTCGACAAAAAAGCGACTATCGCAGAAGCTTTTTCATTAGTGAAATACTGCACCGATGTTATTGGCTGATACGTGTAAGGTACAAATTGGAATAACTGTACAGCTGCAAACTTTTTATCAGCAGAAAGTATCACATCCATACGTATATTACCACTAGCCTCGCTTTTTATTTTCGAATCAGCGGAGAATGAACCCGAATTTACAAGATTTTTCAAAGCATCCATATGCTTCAAATCAAAGAATACACTATGCTCTTTAGCCACACTTTTTGTTGGTAAATAAACAACCTCCTTTGATTTCCAGAAAAGACGGAAAATTCCCATAAGAAATAAACCTGTCCCCAAAACCATCAAAGCCATACTGGTTGTAGAAGACTTGTCATCCAATTCGAATGTTGAAGCAAAAGCTAAAATACCAATCAATAACATAACAGAAGAGATTAAAACTCCTGAAACACTTATGCGTTTAGCGATATCGGGGTGTGTAGATGCGAATATAGTAGCATCAATCGTTTGAGTAGTTGCCATAATATTTAAAGTTTAATTTATTAGTAAAAATATAAAGATAAAAAGAAGTAGTATCACCAGTATACAGAAGATACCAGTAACCACAAAATAAACAATACCAATAAATATACTGCTAAATAATTATACGCCTCAAGGTGTATACATAGTATTCACTCGATGGCTGGCAATAATAGGAAGTTGTTGTATCATAAATCCGCCCCCAGTGTTGTGATAGTGAGCTCTCACGATCAGCACAACCTTGTAGCGCATTCTTTAAAGAAAAGAAATATTCTCCAAGCTGTACACGTTGAATACGTGTCACAGATATTTGATGGCTCTGCAAATTGGTCAATTCAGCCACAGGCTTACCCGGAAGATCGGGTGCACAGATTTCCCCACGCTGCCCCATAGCATATGTAATATCACACCCCTGCTTATCCACCATTTTTTCGGTAGAGACATTGCCTGCTATGCTATGAAAAGCAACTGTCAGCAACAGAAACAATATTACCTTTACAAATTTTGCCATATTCACCTGCAAATATAACAGATTCTCTCTATGAAAAGTTTAATTAGGATATATTTTAATGTATCTTAGTATTAATAAACGGCAGACAAACAAAAAAGGCTACCTTTGAAGGTAGCCTTTTTTATATCTATAAGAATAACTGTAAAATTATTCAGCCGATTCAGCTTTTGGTTCTTCAGCCTTAGGAGCTTCAGTTGCAGGAGCTTCAACAGCAGCAGGAGCAGCTTCAGCAGCTTTCTTCGAACGACGAGTACGAGTAGCTTTCTTAGCAACTTTTTCCTTAGCCATGTTTTCATTGTAGTCAACCAACTCAATAAAGCACATTTCTGCGTTGTCACCCAAACGGTTACCAGTCTTGATAATACGAGTATAACCACCCGGACGATCAGCAATCTTAACAGAGATTTCTTTGAACAACTCTGTTACTGCAATCTTATCTTGCAAGTTGCTAAATACAACACGACGAGAGTTCGTAGTATCTTCTTTAGACTTAGTAATCAAAGGCTCAACAAACTTTTTCAAAGCTTTCGCCTTTGCAACAGTCGTAGTGATTCTTTTGTGCTTGATCAAAGAGCAAGCCATGTTAGATAACATAGCGCTTCTATGAGAAGCAGTACGACCTAAATGATTGAATTTTTTATTATGTCTCATTTTTTATTCTTTATCTAATTTATATTTAGAAATGTCGGTTCCAAACGACAGATTCAGACTTTCCAGCAAATCATCAAGCTCGGTAAGCGATTTCTTTCCGAAGTTTCTGAATTTCAGCAGGTCAGTTTTGTTGAATTGTACCAAGTCGCCGAGAGTTTCTACGTCAGCAGCCTTCAAGCAATTGAGGGCACGAACTGACAAGTCCATATCAACGAGTTTAGTTTTCAACAGCTGACGCATGTGCAATACTTCTTCATCAAACTCTTCATTGCCATCAGTATCATTACTTTCAAGCGTGATCTTCTCGTCAGAGAACAACATGAAGTGATAAATCAGAATTTTTGCAGCTTCTTTCAGCGCTTCTTTCGGATGTATAGAACCGTCGGTACTAATTTCAAGCACTAGCTTTTCGTAGTCAGTCTTCTGTTCTACACGGAAGTTTTCTACAGCATACTTGACATTACGTATCGGTGTATAAATAGAGTCGATTGGAATTACATTAACATCCGTACAATACTCGCGATTTTCATCAGCTGGTACATAACCACGGCCCTTGTTAATAGTAATATCAATCTGCATAGTTGACTTAGAATCTAAATGACAAATAACTAATTCCGGATTTAACACTTCAAATCCAGTCAAATACTTACCTATGTCACCTGCTTTAAATTCACTGGAATTCTCGACAGTGATGCTCACTTTTTCGCTCTCGAACTCTTCAACTACTTGCTTGAATCTCACTTGTTTCAGATTCAAGATAATGTTGGTAACATCCTCTTTTACTCCAGGTACACTAGAAAATTCATGCTCCACACCATCGATTCTGATAGTAGTGATAGCAAAACCCTCTAATGAAGAAAGAAGGATACGGCGTAATGCATTACCTACAGTAATACCAAAACCCGGTTCCAACGGACGGAATTCGAATTTACCGAATCTGGAGTCCGCCTCCAACATTAATACTTTATCAGGTTTTTGAAATGCTAATATCGCCATGAAATTAATTATTATTTAGAATACAATTCAACGATCAAATGTTCTTTAATGTTCTCAGGAATGTCTGCTCTTTCAGGTATGTGCAACATTTTACCAACCTTTGAAGCCTCGTCCCATTCCAACCAAGCATACTTGCTGTGATTGAAACCTGCAAGAGAATTAGCAATTACTTCCAAAGACTTAGATCTTTCACGAACACCAATCAATTGTCCTGGTTTTACTGCAAATGAAGGAATGTTTACTACTTCACCATCTACAGTGATGTGCTTGTGACTAACCAACTGACGAGCAGCAGCACGTGTAGGAGCAATACCCAAACGGAATACTACGTTGTCAAGACGGCCTTCCAGCAATTGAAGAAGTACCTCACCGGTAATACCTTTAGCAGTAGCTGCTTTTTCAAACAAATTGCGGAATTGTTTTTCCAAAACTCCATAGGTGTATTTAGCTTTCTGTTTTTCACGAAGTTGCACACCGTATTCAGAAGTTTTTCTTTTTCTTGAATTACCATGTTGTCCGGGAGGATAGTTCTTCTTTGACAAAACTTTGTCAGCTCCAAAGATTCCTTCACCGAATTTACGGGCGATTCTCGATTTTGGTCCAGTATATCTAGCCATTTCTTTTAAATATTTAATTGTTTATTCATGAACTCAATTTGTTGCAGCCGCGATTACAGAGAGAAATTAATGTAATCCAAAAACAAAATCAAGATCATTGTGTAAGTTAAAGGTAAATTAAACTCTACGTCTTTTCGGAGGACGACAACCATTATGTGGAAGCGGAGTCACGTCAATGATTTCAGTAACTTCGATACCAGCACCGTGGATAGTTCTAATAGCAGACTCACGTCCGTTACCTGGACCCTTCACATATGCTTTTACCTTTCTCAGGCCAAGATCGAATGCAATCTTTGCGCAATCCTGGGCAGCCATCTGAGCTGCATAAGGAGTATTCTTTTTAGAACCTCTAAATCCCATTTTACCAGCAGATGACCAAGAGATAATCTGCCCTTCACTATTTGCAAGAGAAACAATAATATTGTTGAAAGATGAATGAACATGCAACTGTCCATTAGCGTCTACTTTCACATTTCTCTTTTTAGCTGCAACTGTTTTTTTTGCCATATCAACAATTATTATTTAGTAGCTTTTTTCTTATTAGCAACGGTTTTCTTTCTACCCTTACGAGTACGTGCATTGTTCTTAGTGCTCTGACCTCTAACAGGCAGACCAATACGGTGACGTACACCACGATAGCAACCAATATCCATTAATCGCTTAATGTTCAATTGGATTTCAGAACGAAGATCACCTTCTACTTTATACTCTGCACCGATAATCTCACGAATCTTAGCAGCTTGATCATCTGTCCAGTCTTTAACCTTCAGATCTTTATCTACACCAGCTTTATCTAAAATTTTTGCTGAACTACTGCGACCTATTCCATATACATAGGTCAACGCAATTTCACCTCTTTTGTTCTGAGGTAAATCTACACCAACTATTCTTATAGCCATATACTAAATTATTTTTTTTGCAAAAATAACAAATTATCCTTGACGTTGTTTATACTTAGGATTTTTCTTGTTAATAACATACAAACGGCCATTACGTCTAACGATCTTACATTCTGGCGTGCGTTTCTTTAATGATGCTCTTACTTTCATATCTTATTTTATTTATATCTAAACACAATTCTTCCTTTCGATAAGTCGTAAGGAGACATTTCGACTCTCACTTTATCTCCCGGCAGGATCTTGATGTAATGCATCCTCATCTTGCCTGAAATATGTGCGGTAATCTCATGTCCGTTTTCTAATTCAACACGAAACATTGCATTTGACAATGCTTCAACTATAACTCCATCTTGTTCTATTGCAGATTGCTTTGCCATATTATATTGCTTTATCTCCTAAAACTTCTTCTATGAATTTGAATGAAGACAAAATATCAGCTTCACCAGCTCCAACAGCTATCGTATGCTCAAAATGTGCAGCACATTTACGATCTCTGGTCCTCACAGTCCATCCGTCACTTTCCATTATCACTTGTCGGTCTCCCAATGTTATCATCGGCTCTATCGCTATGCAAAGGCCTCTTTTCATCAATGGTCCATATCCTCTTTTACCATAGTTAGGAACCTGAGGATCTTCGTGCATCTCTTTACCGATGCCATGGCCAACAAACTCACGCACTACACCATAAGAATGAGACTCACAATATTGCTGAATAGCATATCCGATATCACCAATTCTTTTACCTTGCACTGCGTTCTGGATGCCAATATATAACGCTTCTTTAGTTACCTTCAACAAGTTACGAATCTCTTCGTCTACCTCTCCTACACAAAAAGTATAAGCAGAATCACCACAGAAACCATTCATGTAAGTTCCGCAATCCACTGATACGATATCACCATCTTTCAGTACGATATCCCCTGGGATTCCATGTACCACCTGTTCGTTGACAGAAGTACAAAGAGATGCGGGAAATGGTTCTCCATATTGATTCGGAAATCCTTTGAAAGTTGGAGTTGCCCCATGATCTCTAATGAACTCTTCAGCAACTTTATCCAACTCACGTGTAGTTACACCAGGCTTCACCAGTTTGGCAACCTCTGCAAGAGTTTTACCAACAAGCAGGTTACTCTGACGGAGCAATTCTATTTCATCTTCTGTTTTAAGAAATATCATTTCTAATCTAAAGAATTAATATGCCGCTACACCAGCGCGTCCTTTAATACGACCAGATTTCAACAGACCATCATAGTGTCTCATCAACAAATGACTTTCAACCTGTTGCAGGGTATCAAGAACAACACCTACAAGAATTAACAAAGATGTACCGCCGAAGAATTGAGCGAATCCTGCTTGCACTCCGAATACACCGGCAAAAGCAGGCATAATAGCAACTAAAGCCAAGAAGAAAGAACCCGGCAAAGTGATACGAGACATTATATCATCAATATACTCTGCTGTTTTCTTTCCCGGTTTAATACCAGGGATGAAACCATTATTTCTCTTCATATCCTCAGCCATCTGAGTCGGATTAATTGTAATTGCAGTATAGAAATACGTAAATAATATAATCATTACCGCAAAGACAAAATTATACCAGAAACTTGTATGATCTGTAAACGCATGCAAGAAACCGCCTGCATCATTTACATTTGAAAAACCGATAAATGTAATTGGAATAAACATGATTGCCTGAGCAAAGATGATAGGCATAACACCGGCAGCATTCACCTTTAAAGGGATATACTGTCTAGCACCACCATATTGCTTGTTACCAACGATTCTTTTTGCATACTGTACAGGAATCTTTCTTGTACCTTGCACCAAAAGAATAGCAGCGCCAATCACTAATAATAAGAATACGATTTCAATTATAAACATAATCAGACCACCGCTCTTATTTGCTACTCTGGACACAACTTCTTGCAACAAAGCATCAGGGAAACGAGCGATAATACCAATCAAGATGATAAATGAAATACCGTTACCAATACCTTTATCAGTAATTCTTTCACCAAGCCACAAAATAAACATACTACCTGCTGCCAAAATAATGGTAGAGGTAACCATAAACAGAGTCCAATCTAATGAAGCATTTAAGGAAGGGCCAGCCTGCATTTTAAGATTGAGCAAATAAGAAGGGGCCTGAACTAACAATATAGCAATCGTCAAGTAACGAGTATATTGATTCATTTTTCTTCTGCCGCTCTCACCTTCGCGTTGCAACTTCTGGAAATACGGTACAGCGATTCCCAATAACTGGATTACGATAGATGCAGAGATATAAGGCATGATTCCTAATGCAAAAATAGAGGCATTAGAAAATGCTCCTCCAGAGAACATATTTAACAAGGCTAAAAGGCCTTCACTTGTTTGTTCGTGCAATTTCGCCAGCATCGCCGGATTGATACCCGGTAATACGACATACGATCCGAAACGGTAAATTGCCACGAACAATATGGTGATGAGGATCCGCTGTCTCAGATCCTCAATCTTCCATATATTCTTTAATGTTTCAATAGCTTTTCTCATTGAATCAGAGTTTTACTACAGTTCCACCAGCAGCTTCGATAGCAGCAGTTGCAGTCTTAGAGAATGCATGAGCTTCTACTTCCAGCTTGTTAGTCAGAGTTCCGTTACCCAATACTTTTACCAACTGATTTGAAGAAATAAATCCTGCTTCGATAAAGTCGTTTACACCAACTTTTGTCAAGCTCTTAGCTTCAGCAAGTTTCTGGATAGTATCCAGATTGATAGCTTTATATTCAACACGATTGATATTCTTGAAACCAAATTTAGGAACTCGACGTTGAAGAGGCATCTGACCACCTTCAAAACCGATTTTCTTAGAGTATCCAGATCTTGATTTAGCTCCTTTATGACCTCTTGTAGAAGTACCACCTAAGCCAGAACCAGCACCACGTCCAATTCTTTTTCTTGTCTTAGTAGATCCCTCAGCAGGTTTTAAATTACTTAAGTTCATATTGTAATTTCGTTTTATTATTCAACAAATAATTACTTAACAATGGCAACCAAGTGTTTTACTTTATCTACCATTCCAAGAATTGAAGGAGTGCTTTCGTGTTCAACCACACGGTTCAGTTTACGAAGTCCCAGTGCGTCAAGAGTTCTTTTCTGATCAGCTGGAGCACCAATTCTACTTTTAACTTGTTTAATCTTTATAGTTGACATATCTCCTCCTTATCCTCTAAATACTTTTTCAACACTAATACCTCTGTTCTGAGCAACCATTCTTGCATCACGCATTTCACTCAAAGCTTCAATTGTAGCTTTAACAAGGTTATGCGGATTCGAAGAACCTTTAGATTTAGCCAAAACGTCAGTAACACCAACACTTTCCAATACAGCACGCATAGCACCACCAGCTACAACACCGGTTCCGTGAGATGCAGGTTTGATGAATACTTCAGCACCACCAAATCTAGCTGATTGTTCATGAGGAACAGTACCTTTTAAAATAGGTACTTTCACCAGGTTCTTTTTAGCTGACTCAACACCTTTAGCGATAGCAGCTGTTACTTCACCTGCTTTACCAAGTCCCCAACCAATGATACCTTCTTCGTTACCTACAACAACGATTGCAGAGAAACTAAAAGTTCTACCACCTTTGGTAACTTTAGTAACACGATTAATAGCAACTAATCTATCTTTCAGTTCTATATCGTTAGTAATCTTAACTCTATTATTAACTCCTGCCATAATGATTAAAATTTAAGTCCACCGTTACGAGCAGCATCAGCTACTTCTTTTACTCTCCCATGATACAAGTAACCATTACGGTCGAAAACAACAGTAGTTATACCTGCTTCCTGAGCCTTTTTAGCAATCATTTCACCAACTTTAGCAGCTTGTTCTTTTTTAGCGACTTTCTCAGTCAAACCTAAAGAAGAAGCAGCAGCCAGTGTCTTACCAGAAAGATCATCGATAATCTGGACATAAATTTGCTTGTTACTTCTAAATACACTCATACGCGGACATTCAGTAGTACCTGAAATTTTGTTGCGTACTCTATATTTGATCTTAACTCGTCTTTCTATTTTTGTTGTCATAATAATCTAATTTTATATGAATTACTTAGCGCCGGCTGATTTACCAGACTTTCTACGAATTACTTCGCCAACAAACTTAATACCTTTACCCTTGTATGGTTCAGGCTTACGGAAAGAACGTATTTTAGAGCAAACTTGACCAAGCAATTGTTTGTCACACGATTCCAATATAATAAGAGGATTCTTATTTCTTTCAGACTTCGTTTCAACTTTTACCTCAGCAGGTAATTGAATGAAAATATTGTGTGTATAACCTAAAGCCAGCTCAATGATGTTACCTTGGTTTGAAGCACGATAACCTACACCTACAAGTTCCAGTTCTTTCTTGTAACCTTCAGATACGCCCACAACCATGTTGTGAACCAATGAACGATACAAACCGTGGAAAGCATGTTTCTGCTTCGGGTTATCAAGCATTTCTTTATCGTTTTCTGTTAAAGTTACGTGTCCGTCTTCAATAGTAACATTGATAGCAGGATTCACATATTGGCTCATTTCGCCTTTGGGTCCCTTTACGGTAACCACATTATCCTTCAGAGTGATTGTCACTCCAGCAGGGATACTAATGGGTAATTTTCCTATTCTTGACATTCTAATTCCTCCTAATTAATATACATAACACAAGACTTCACCACCGATTTTCAGTTCTGCAGCCTCTTTGTTAGTCATTACACCTTTGGAAGTAGATATTATAGCAATACCCAGCCCATTAATAACACGCGGCATATCTTTGTAACCAGTATACTTACGCATACCCGGAGAAGATATTCTTTCTAACTTTTTGATTGCGTTAACTTTGTTAACAGAATCATACTTCAAGGCAACCTTAATAGTTCCTTGAGGACCATCTTCTACAAACTTATAATTAAGGATGTAGCCTTTTTCAAAAAGAATCTTAGTGATTTCTTTTTTCAAATTCGAAGCGGGAACTTCAACAACTCTGTGCTTTGCACCAATCGCGTTCCGCAACCTCGTTAAATAATCTGCTATTGGATCAGTCATATAAAAATAAATTAAATTAATCAGGACTACCCTGACAATATTTAAACAATAATTACCAGCTTGCTTTTTTTACGCCTGGGATCAGTCCGTTAGATGCCATCTCACGGAATTGAATTCTCGAAATTCCGAACTGACGAATATAACCTTTAGGACGACCAGTCAGTTTGCAACGGTTGTGCATACGAATTGGATTAGAATTCTTTGGCAACTCTTGCAACTTCTGTGCAGCTTCGAAAGCATCAGCAGGATCACCTGTTCTTACGATTTGCTTCAAAGCAGCTCTTTTCTCGGCGTATTTGGCTACTAATTTAGCACGCTTTACTTCACGTGCTTTCATTGATTCCTTTGCCATATCTATTAGTCTTTTTTAGCGTTTTTAAAAGGTAAACCGAATTCCTTCAGCAAAGCATAACCTTCTTCATCTGTTTCCGCAGAGGTTACAAAGGTAATATTCATTCCGAGAATTCTTGTAATACTATCGATATTTATTTCAGGGAAAATGATTTGTTCCTGAATACCAAGGGTATAGTTACCTTTACCATCAAACTTACTTTCGATACCTTTGAAGTCACGAATACGAGGAAGAGCTACACGAACCAATTTTTCAAGGAATTCGTACATTCTTTCACGACGTAAAGTTACCATAACACCAATCGGCATTTTTTTACGCAACTTAAAGTTTGCGATATCTTTACGAGAAATGGTAGCTACAGCTTTTTGACCTGTAATAGCTGTCATTTCATTGATTGCTACTTCGATAATCTTCTTATCAGCAACAGCCATACCTAATCCCTGATTGATTACAATCTTCTTAAGTACGGGTATCTGCATTGTAGAAGAATACTGGAACTGTGATTTCAATGCAGGTGCTATACGCTCTGCATATTCTTTCTTAAGACTAGCAGTATTACTCATTACTTAATCTCCTCTCCTGATTTTTTAGAATAACGCACTAAAGTTCCTTCCGAACTCTTTTTTCTCCCAATACGCGTTGCTTTACCAGTTTTTGGATCAACCGGGTTCAAGTTTGAAATGTGGATAGAAGCTTCTTGCTTCACAATACCACCTTGTGGATTCTTTGCATTCGGCTTTGTGCTTTTAGATACCATATTGATACCTTCAACAAATGCACGTCCTTCTTTAACAAGAACCTTCAATACACGACCAGTTTTGCCCTTATCTTCACCAGCATTTACGTAAACTGTGTCGCCTTTTTTAATATGTAATTTACTCATTACTTAAATCTTTTACAAATTAAAGTACCTCAGGCGCAAGTGACACAACTTTCATGTTTGTAGCACGAAGTTCTCTTGCTACAGGACCGAAAATACGACTACCTCTAATTTCACCTGCATTATTCAACAACACGCAAGCATTATCATCAAAACGTATATAAGAACCATCAGGACGACGGATTTCTTTCTTTGTACGTACAATCAAAGCCTTTGATACTGCACCTTTTTTAACATCACTAGAAGGGATAACGCTCTTCACTGAAACTACAATGACATCCCCCACTGAAGCATAACGACGACCTGTACCACCCAAAACGCGGATACACAACGCCTCTTTCGCTCCACTGTTATCACATACTGTAAGTCTGGATTCTACTTGTATCATAATTACTTAGCTCTTTCAATTATTTCTACTAATCTCCATCTTTTAGTCTTGCTCAAAGGACGAGTTTCCATGATGCTTACAGTATCACCGATATTGCATTCATTCTTTTCATCGTGAGCATGGTACTTCTTCGTTTTGCTAACGAACTTACCATATATAGGGTGTTTTTCCTTAAATTTGGCAGCAACTGTGATGGTCTTGTCCATCTTATTGCTCAACACAACCCCTGTTCTTTCTTTTCTTAAATTTCTTGCTTCCATCAAGCTGATCATTTATTGTTAAGTTCTCTTTCGCGCAATTCTGTTTTCATACGCGCAATAGTCCTGCGTAATTGTTTGATTTGAGCAGGATTTTCCAAAGGAGAAATAGAATGATTAATAACCATTTGGTTATAATTAGCTGTTTCCGCCTCTACTCTTTCTACTAAATCATTAGTAGTCATTTCTTTAATTTCTGCAATTTTCATAACACTTACGCATTTTGATTTTGAATATCATAATCACGTCTTACGACAAACTTCGTTGTAATAGGAAGCTTTTGAGCAGCTAAGCGCAATGCTTCTTTCGCGATTTCGTAAGATACTCCTTCAGCTTCAATAATGATTCTACCTGGAGTTACAGGAGCCACAAATCCCTCTGGAGCACCTTTACCTTTACCCATACGTACATCGGCAGGTTTTCTAGTGATCGGTTTATCCGGGAATATACGGATCCAGATCTGTCCTTGACGTTGCATATATCTTGTTACTGCAATACGAGCAGCTTCGATCTGACGGCCTGTAATCCACTTAGTCTCCAAAGCCTTTATGCCAAAAGAACCAAAGGCCAGCTGGTTGCCTCTCTGGGCATTACCTTTCTGACGGCCTTTTTGTTGTCTTCTGAATTTTGTCTTTTTCGGTTGTAACATAGTTTCCTAAAATTCAAATTCGTTTAGCGATTATTTTTCTTTCTTTTGAAGTTCTTTCCGCCGTTGTTTCCACTATTGTTTCCACGACCACTTTCTTTGCTTTGTGTAAAGTTCGGAGCCAATTCTTTCTTACCAAACACTTCACCTCTACAAATCCAAACTTTGATACCAAGAAGACCTACTTTAGTCAATGCTTCTGCATGACAGTAGTCGATATCAGCTCTGAAAGTGTGCAACGGAGTTCTTCCTTCTTTATACATTTCAGAACGAGCCATTTCAGCTCCATTCAAACGTCCTGAAATCTGAATTTTGATACCTTCAGCACCCATACGCATTGTGTTTGCGATAGCCATCTTGATGGCACGGCGATAGGCAATTTTACCTTCAACCTGGCGAGCGATGTTGTTAGCAACAATCACAGCATCCAGTTCCGGTCTCTTCACTTCAAAGATATTGATTTGAATATCTTTGTCGGTAACCTTCTTCAACTCCTCTTTTAACTTATCAACTTCTTGGCCACCTTTACCGATAATAATACCCGGGCGAGCAGTGCAAACAGTAATAGTAACGAGCTTCAGCGTACGTTCAATTACGATTCTTGATACACTTGCTTTTGCAAGTCTTGCATTAAGATATTTACGGATTTTGCTATCTTCCAGCAAAGAATCACCGTAATCATTTCCACCATACCAGTTAGAATCCCATCCTCTGATAATTCCTAAACGGTTGCTTATTGGATTAACTTTTTGTCCCATCTACCTTAATTTTGATCTTCGTTATTACTTTTAGCACCAACGAACAATGTTACGTGATTTGAACGTTTGCGAATTCTATAACCTCTACCCTGTGGTGCCGGTCTCATCCTTTTGAGTGTAGCTCCACCATCAACAAAAATCTGTGTTACGAACAACTCACCGCTTTCTGCTTTACGTTCGTTTTTCTGTTCCCAGTTAGCAATTGCAGAGCGAAGCAATTTTTCCACTCTTGCAGCAGCTTCTTTTGAAGAAAATTTCAAAACACCAAGTGCTCTGTTCACTTCCATACCACGGATCATGTCTGCAACCAGACGCATCTTACGTGGAGAAGTAGGAACATTTTGCAATTTTGCAAAATACATGGTCTTAAGGGCTTCTTTTCTTTTTTCAGCCGATATTTTTTTTCTTGCTCCCATTATTATTTATTACTTTATTATTTCAAATAAATCCTGTTATCTTTTCTTGTTACCAGCGTGTCCTCTGAATGTACGAGTTGGAGCAAATTCGCCCAACTTGTGTCCTACCATATTCTCGGTAACATAAACAGGAATAAATTTATTTCCATTGTGAACTGCAACTGTATGGCCTACAAAATCAGGCGAAATCATTGAAGCTCTGGCCCAAGTCTTTACTACGACTTTCTTACCTGATTCATTCATGGCAAGAATTCTCTTTTCAAGCTTAACGTTAATATATGGACCTTTTTTTAATGAACGACTCATAGTTTACTCAATTAATCAGATTACTTTTTTCTTCTCTCAATAATGTACTTAGACGATTGTTTCTTAGGAGCTCTAGTCTTAAGTCCCTTAGCATACAATCCCTTACGTGATCTTGGGTGACCTCCGGAAGCACGTCCTTCACCACCACCCATCGGGTGATCAACCGGGTTCATTACAACACCACGGTTACGAGGACGACGTCCTTGCCAACGAGAACGTCCTGCTTTACCTGAACTTTCCAATCCATGATCAGAGTTACCTACACTACCGATAGTAGCTTTACAAGTGCTAAGAATCTGTCTAACCTCACCTGAAGGCAACTTAATTACACAATACTTACCCTCACGAGAAGTCAACTGAGCAAAGTTACCAGCTGAACGAACCAGAGCAGCACCCTGTCCCGGACGTAATTCGATATTGTGAATCACAGTACCCACCGGAATGTTTTGAAGAGGAAGAGCATTACCAATCTCTGGCGCTGCTGTTTCACCTGACATCAGAGTCGCACCAACTTGCAATCCATTGGGAGCAATAATATATCTTTTTTCTCCATCAGCATAAAATAACAGAGCGATACGAGCCGAACGATTCGGGTCGTATTCGATTGTTTTAACTACTGCTGGAACACCGTCCTTATTTCTCTTGAAATCAACAATTCTAATCACCTTTCTATGACCGCCACCAATGTAGCGCATAGTCATCTTACCTTCGCTGTTACGACCACCAGATGATTTCTTACCATATACAAGAGACTTTTCTGGTACTGATGCAGTAATTTCTTCGAAAGTACCAATAATTTTATGTCTTTGCCCCGGTGTTGTGGGCTTAAATTTACGTACTGCCATTTTTATTAAATATTGCTATAAAAATCAATAGTATCTCCTTCTTTCAATGTCACGATTGCTTTTTTGAAAGCATTCGTACGACCATTGATGATACCTGCTTTGGTATAACGGCTCTTATTCTTGCCAGCATACTTCACAGTATTCACATCAACTACAGTAACATTATAAAGAGCTTCAATTTCCTTCTTAATTTCCAGTTTGTTAGCTTCAGGACGTACAACAAAGCCGAAACGATTCAGCTTATCTGTGATTGCAGTCATTTTCTCTGTTACCAACGGTTTAATAATAATTCCCATTATTTAAGCCTCCTTTTTAAATTAAGATATTGTCAATAGCCTTCAGAGAGTTTTCTGTAAGCACAATAACCCCAGCATTCAATACTCTGTAAGTATTTAATCCTGAGATAGTCTGTACATTAGCACCCTCGATGTTACGAGCTGACAAATATACGTTTTTATTTGCTTCCGGTAAAATTACAAGTAGCTTTTTATCGGAAACTTTAAGATTTTTTGTCATTGCAACGAAATCTTTTGTCTTAGGAGCTTCAAATGTGAAATCCTCAACGACAATGATTGCATCGTTTTGAGCTTTATAAGACAAAGCTGACTTACGAGCCAATGTCTTAACTTTTTTATTCAATTTGAAGAAGTAGTCTCTTGGTTTCGGACCGAAAACACGAGCACCACCTACAAGAACAGGCGAGTTCATATCACCACGACGTGCTCCACCGCCACCTTTCTGACGACCGATCTTACGAGTTGAACCACTGATTTCACTTCTTTCTTTTGACTTATGAGTACCCTGACGCTGATTAGCCATAAATTGTTTTACGTCCAAATAAATAGCGTGGTCGTTGGGCTCAATTCCGAAGATAGATTCGTTTAACGTAACCTTTCTCCCAGTGTCTTCACCTTTAATGTTATATACGTTAACTTCCATTATTTCTCAATTAATACGATTGAACCTTTGCAACCCGGGATAGAACCTTTAACCAAAAGAAGGTTATGATCCGCGATTACTTTTAATACCTGCAAGTTTTGTACAGTGACTCTGTCACCACCAAGTTGTCCACCCATGCGCATTCCTTTGAATACTTTTGCTGGGTAAGAACAAGCACCGATAGAACCCGGTTTACGAGCGCGATTATGCTGACCGTGAGTAGCTTGACCCACACCACCAAAACCATGTCTTTTTACTACACCCTGAAAACCCTTACCCTTAGAAGTACCAACAACGTCAACAAAGCTAGCGTCGTTAAACATTTCTACAGTAATGGTATCACCCAAATTCAACTCTGTTTCAAATTCTTTGAACTCAGCCAAGTGTCTCTTCGGTGTTACTCCTGCTCTTTTAAAATGTCCCATCAACGGTTTAGTTGTATGTTTTTCCTTTTTGTCCTGGAAACCCAACTGAACAGCTGCATAGCCATCTTTTTCTACAGTTTTAACTTGAGTAACAACACAAGGACCTGCTTCGATAACAGTGCATGGTACATTTTTACCATCGGCACTGAAAACGGATGTCATTCCGATTTTTTTTCCTAATAATCCTGGCATTTCACTAATTTTTAATTATCAAACTTTAATTTCTACTTCCACACCACTTGGCAATTCCAACTTCATCAAAGCATCTACTGTCTTAGCTGTTGAGCTATAGATGTCGATTAATCTCTTATAAGAAGAGAGTTCAAATTGCTCACGAGACTTTTTGTTTACGAAAGTCGAACGGTTCACAGTAAAGATACGTTTGTGCGTAGGCAGAGGTATTGGACCGCTAACGATAGCACCTGTAGCTTTTACAGTTCTTACAATTTTCTCAGCTGACTTGTCAACCAAGTTGTGGTCGTAAGATTTCAATTTAATTCTAATTTTCTGACTCATTATTTTTTTTAATTAATACATTTATAATAAGATAAAGCGGCAGGCTAAGAGTCATTCGCTAGCCTGCTGCTTTAGATATTTTAGAGTAAATCAGCGCGTCCTTTTACTTCTTCCAATACAGCCTTAGCAATAGAAGAAGAAAGCTGAGCGTGATGAGAGTAGGTCATTGACGAGGTTGCACGACCAGAAGTAATAGTACGTAAAGCTGTTACGTAACCAAACATTTCCGCCAGTGGAACCATCGCTTTCACGATACGAGCGCCAGAGCGGCTAGATTCCATACCTTCAACCTGTCCACGACGTTTGTTCAAGTCACCGATAACATCACCCATGTTTTCTTCCGGAGTTACAACTTCCAGTTTCATGATAGGTTCCATCAAAACAGGACCTGCCTTAGCACATGCATTTTTATAAGCCTGCATTGCACAGATTTCAAATGACAACTGATCAGAGTCAACCGGGTGGAATGAACCATCAACCAAAGTCACTTTCAATGAATCCAATGGGTAGCCTGCCAAAACACCACTCTTCATAGCATTTGTAAAGCCTTTCTGAACTGCTGGGATAAATTCCTTAGGAATATTACCACCCTTCACTTCATCAACAAACTGCAAACCACCTAAAGTGAAATCCGCATCAGCCGGACCAATGTTCACAATGATATCAGCAAACTTACCACGTCCACCAGACTGCTTCTTGTACACTTCACGCAAGTTAACTGTCTTCGTGATAGCTTCCTTATAGTTAACCTGAGGCTTACCTTGATTACATTCTACCTTGAATTCACGTTTCAAACGGTCAATGATAATATCCAAGTGAAGCTCACCCATACCAGAAATAACTGTCTGACCTGTCTGTTCGTCTGTTTTCACAGTAAATGTCGGGTCTTCTTCAGCCAATTTAGCCAAACCGTTAGACAGTTTATCCATATCTTTCTGAGTCTTAGGTTCTACAGCGATACCAATAACCGGTTCCGGAAAGTCCATAGACTCAAGTACTATCGGAGCTGTTTCATCACACAAAGTATCCCCAGTACGAATATCTTTAAAGCCTACACCTGCACCAATATCACCAGCACCGATTACTTCAACCGGGTTCTGTTTGTTGGAGTGCATCTGGAACAGACGAGAAACGCGTTCTTTCTTACCAGAACGAGAGTTGTAGATATAAGAACCTGCTTCAATTTTACCAGAATAAACACGGAAGAAAGTCAAACGACCTACATATGGGTCAGTTGCGATCTTAAACGCCAAAGCAGATGTTTTTTCATCATCACTTGGTTTACGATCCTCTTCAGCTCCCGTATTAGGATTTGTACCTATTACGTTCTCTGTATCAAGTGGAGAAGGCAAGAAAGCACAAACATAATCAAGCAATGTCTGAACACCTTTGTTCTTAAAAGAAGATCCGCAAAGCATAGGAACTACAGCCATCTGAACTGTTGCATTACGAAGAGCTCTCAATACTTCTTCTTCAGTAATAGTAGAAGGATCATCGAAATATTTCTCCATCAAAGCATCATCAAATTCTGCTACTTTTTCAAGCATCTTATCTCTCCACTCGTTAGCTTCATCGATAAGTTTTGCAGGGATTTCCTCAATACTGTAGTCAGCCCCCATTGTTTCATCATGCCAATAGATAGCTTTCATTTTGATAAGGTCAACAAGACCTTTGAAAGATTCTTCAGCACCGATAGGAACAACAATCGGACACGGATTAGCTCCAAGAACATCCTTCATCTGACGAACTACTTCAAAGAAGTCAGCACCAGAACGGTCCATCTTATTAACATAAGCAATACGAGGAACGTTATATTTATCAGCCTGACGCCATACTGTTTCAGATTGAGGCTCAACACCACCAACAGCACAGTAAGCAGCTACAGCCCCATCAAGGATACGCAATGAACGTTCTACCTCTGCGGTAAAGTCAACGTGTCCCGGAGTGTCAATCAAGTTAATTTTATAAGTATCACCAGCATATTTCCACCTTGTTGTTGTAGCAGCGGATGTAATAGTGATACCACGTTCTTGCTCCTGTTCCATCCAGTCCATAGTAGCAGCACCATCATGAACTTCACCAATTTTGTGAGTCAATCCAGTGTAGAACAGGATACGTTCAGAAGTAGTTGTTTTTCCGGCATCAATGTGAGCCATGATACCGATATTACGAGTTAAATGTAAATCATGTTTAGCCATCTTCTAATTCCTTTACTTTAAGTTTATATTAGGTTTCTTACAGTATTAGAATCTAAAATGAGCAAATGCACGGTTAGCTTCTGCCATTCTGTGCATATCTTCTTTACGTTTGTATGCACCGCCTTGTTCATTGAAGGCATCCATAATTTCAGCAGCCAACTTGTCAGCCATTGATTTACCACCTCTTTTGCGAGCAAACAGAATCAAATTCTTCATAGAGATTGATTCTTTACGATCCGGACGGATTTCAGTAGGAACTTGGAAAGTAGCACCACCTACACGGCGAGACTTTACTTCCACTTGCGGAGTTACATTATCCAAAGCCTTTTTCCAGATTTCGAGAGCTGATTTTTCTTCGTTAGGAAGTTTTGCTTTCACTGTTTCCAAAGCGGCATAAAAGATTTCATAAGATGTATTTTTCTTTCCATCATACATCAAGTGGTTCACGAACTTGGAAACCTTTTGGTCATTAAACACAGGATCCGGAAGAATCAGGCGTTTTTTTGGTTTTGCTTTTCTCATTTGTTTGAAAAATAATGTTTTTGTTCTTGGTTGTCTACTTCTTGACTTCTTCAACTCTCCCTCCGGAGAATTTACTCAACCTTTAGCATTTCCAACAAACTAAAACGTAAGTTATTACTTTAATTTTAATTAGGTCTTAATCCTTATTTTTTCTTACCCTTAGCAGGAGCAGCAGCTTGTCCTGGTTTCGGACGCTTAGCACCATATTTAGAACGTCTTTGAGTACGACCAGCAACACCTGCTGTATCAAGTGTACCACGTACAATGTGATAACGCACACCCGGAAGGTCTTTTACACGACCACCACGTACCAAAACGATTGAGTGTTCCTGCAAGTTGTGTCCTTCTCCCGGAATGTATGAGTTCACCTCTTTTTGGTTAGTCAAACGTACACGAGCTACTTTACGCATTGCAGAGTTCGGCTTCTTCGGAGTAGTAGTGTATACTCTCACGCAAACGCCACGTCTTTGAGGACATGAATCCAAGGCTGGAGATTTACTTTTCTCCACCAGCACTTCGCGTCCTTTTCTTACTAATTGCTGAATTGTAGGCATTTTAATTGTTTTTTGATTTATATTATTGTTATATTAATTTCGTAACTATACATTTTGGGCTGCAAAAATACGAATAATATTTGAATATTCAATGCGCTACAACTTTTTTTTCTTTTTTAATGTTTTTATATCATCCTCACGCTTCGCCTTTTACACCCGTCAAAGGAGAAATAGGGGGGTCATCCGAAGTACGAATCGGACCGAATACGCGCTCATACTTTGCTATATTATCTTCTAATGCCCGCAGCAGACGTTTTGCGTGCTCCGGAGCCACAATAATACGAGATTGCACACCAGCCTTCGGTATGCCCGGCATTACGCGCACGAAGTCAAGGATGAATTCAGAACTCGAATGAGTAATAATAGCAAGATTTGCATAAGTTCCCTGTGCAACCTCTTCTCTCAATTCAATCTGTAATTGTCCGTTGTTATTTTGTTCTTCCATATTTAATATGATTAAAAAGTTATCCTGCAAAATAACACATTTTTCCTGAAACTAATGGTAATACACGCAAGTAAAAAAGAAATAAAAAAAGGAGCAATTGCCCAATCAGGCAACTGCTCCTTTTCATATAGTCAATTGAATTGTATTTATTCTACTTCATTGTAGTCAAGTACTGTTTTCTTGTTAGCCAAGATACGGTCATACTCTTCTTTTGATCCAACGATGAGCTTTTCGAACTCGCGCTGTCCGGTACCGGCAGGAATCAAGTGACCACAGATCACATTTTCCTTCATACCTTCAAGCTTATCGATCTTACCGTTGATAGCAGCTTCATTCAAGACTTTCGTTGTTTCCTGGAAGGAAGCAGCCGACATAAAGCTTGATGTTTGCAAAGCAGCACGCGTGATACCTTGAAGAATCTGAGTAGAGGTAGCAGCAACAGCGTCACGAACCTCAACCGGTTTCAAGTCACGACGTTTCAACATACTATTCTCATCACGCAACTTGCGGGCAGTTACAATCTGTCCAGCTTGCATATTTTGAGAATCACCAGCATCTACTACGACTTTCTTACCCCAGATACGATCATTTTCTTCCATGAATTCCAGTTTGTCTACGACTTGCTGTTCGAGGAAGCGAGTATCTCCCGGTTCATCAATTTGTACTTTACGCATCATCTGACGAACGATAATCTCAAAGTGCTTATCATTGATCTTCACACCCTGCAAGCGGTATACATCCTGAACTTCATTCACGATATATTCCTGTACAGCTGTAGGACCCTTGATTGCCAAGATATCTGCCGGAGTAGTAGCACCGTCAGACAACGGAGTACCAGCACGTACATAGTCATTTTCCTGTACCAGAATCTGCTTAGACAGTGCAACCAGATACTTCTTAACCTCACCCGTCTTGGAAGTTACGATGATTTCACGGTTACCACGTTTGATCTTACCCATTGTCACCTCACCGTCGATTTCAGAAACGACAGCCGGATTTGACGGGTTACGAGCTTCAAACAATTCAGTAACACGAGGAAGACCACCCGTGATATCACCCGCCTTACCTACGGCACGCGGAATCTTCACGATTACTTCACCGGCTTTTACCTTCTGACCATTCTCGATGATAACGTGACCACCTACCGGTAAGTTATAAGTACGGATCAAATCACCGTCCTCTGTTAAGATATGAGCGGTAGGAACTTTGGTTTTATCCTTGGATTCAATAATAATAATTTCACGAAGACCTGTTGCTTCATCCGATTCAACCTTATAAGTAACGTTTTCAATCACGCCCTCAAATTCGATCTTACCGGTTGCTTCTGTGATAATAACAGCATTGAACGGGTCCCACTTAGCAATCAGTTTGCCTTTTTCTACCAAGTCGCCGTCGCTTACATACAGTGTTGAACCATAAGGTACGTTATGAGTAGAAAGAACGATACCGGTATTCACATCCACAAAACGCACTTCGGCCAAACGACCTACTACCACTTTTGCAGATTCACCCATCTCGTCAACGATATCTACTGTACGCAACTCTTCAAATTCAAGACGTGCATTATTTTTAGCAACGATACTGGCGTTAGCTGCAATATTTGCAGCAGTACCACCGGCGTGGAATGTACGCAATGTCAACTGTGTACCCGGCTCACCAATAGACTGAGCAGCGATTACACCAACAGCTTCACCCTTCTGAACCATGCGGCTCGTTGCCAGGTTACGTCCGTAACATTTAGCACAAACACCCTTCTTAGCTTCACAAGTCAATACCGAACGGATTTCAACACTCTCGATCGGAGACTCCTGAATCTTCTTGGCTACTTCTTCTGTGATTTCTTCACCACCGGCAACAAGCAATTCACCTGTGGTAGGATGAATAATATCATGTACGGAAACACGGCCTAAGATACGTTCGTACAGAGTAGCAATAACCTCATCGTTATTCTTAAGGTCCGTACAAACCAATCCGCGGAGTGTACCGCAGTCTTCTTCTGTAATAATCACATCGTGTGATACGTCCACCAGACGACGAGTCAAATAACCAGCATCGGCAGTCTTCAAAGCGGTATCCGCCAAACCTTTACGAGCACCGTGGGTAGAGATAAAGTACTCCAACACCGAAAGTCCTTCTTTAAAGTTCGACAAAATCGGGTTCTCGATGATCTGACCACCTTCAGCACCTGCTTTCTGCGGTTTTGCCATCAAACCACGCATACCTGACAACTGACGAATCTGCTCTTTAGAACCACGGGCACCAGAGTCAAGCATCATATATACAGAGTTGAAACCCTGATCGTCCGAAGAAATAGTCTTCATCAGGATATTAGACAACTCGGAGTTCACATGTGTCCAAATATCAATTACCTGATTGTAACGTTCGTTATTGGTAATGAAACCCATGTTATAGTTGTTTACGACTTGTTCAACTTCGTCGTAACCTTTCTGTACCAAAGTTTCTTTTTCCTTCGGAATGATAATATCACCCAAGTTGAATGACAAACCACCCTTGAACGCCATCTGATAACCTAAATTCTTGATTCCATCCAGGAAGTCGGCAGCCTTAGCCACACCACATACCTTAATTACATCACTAATAATATCACGAAGAGATTTCTTAGAGATAATTGTATTGATATAACCAGCTTCAGGTGGAACGATTTCATTCACAATCACACGTCCTACTGAAGTTTCGCGCATTACGTCTACAATGTTACCATTTTCATCAACGTCTTTCACGATAACCTTCACCGGAGCATGAATATCTACCTTACCTTCATTGTAAGCGATCAACGCTTCTTCCGGTCCGTAGAATGTCAAACCTTCACCTTTTGCACCGGCACGCAACTTAGTAATATAGTACAAACCAAGAACCATATCCTGTGCAGGTACAGTAATAGGCGCACCGTTTGCCGGATTCAAGATATTATGTGATTGAAGCATCAACATTTGTGCTTCAAGAATTGCTTCATTACTCAAAGGCAAGTGAACAGCCATCTGGTCACCGTCAAAGTCGGCGTTGAATGCCGTACATGCCAACGGGTGCAACTGAATAGCTTTACCTTCGATCATTTTAGGCTGGAAAGCCTGAATACCCAAACGGTGCAAGGTCGGAGCACGGTTCAACAGTACCGGGTGTCCCTTCATTACATGTTCCAAGATATCCCAAATCACCGGCTCTTTGCGGTCTACGATTTTCTTTGCAGACTTAACAGTCTTAACGATACCACGTTCGATGAGCTTGCGAATAATAAACGGCTTGTATAATTCGGCAGCCATCAATTTAGGAATACCGCATTCACCCATCTTTAATTCCGGACCAACAACGATTACGGAACGAGCAGAGTAGTCAACACGTTTACCCAGCAAGTTCTGACGGAAGCGTCCCTGTTTACCTTTCAAACTGTCAGACAATGACTTCAACGGACGGTTGGCGTCTGTCTTCACAGCACTTGACTTACGTGAGTTATCAAACAAAGAATCGACAGATTCCTGAAGCATACGTTTTTCATTACGCAAGATTACTTCCGGAGCCTTGATTTCAATCAGTCGTTTCAAACGGTTGTTACGGATAATCACACGACGATAAAGGTCGTTCAAGTCAGATGTAGCAAAACGGCCACCATCCAGCGGAACCAACGGACGAAGTTCGGGCGGAATAACCGGTACGATACGTACGATCATCCATTCCGGTTTGTTACGTCCACGTGATGCGCGGAACGATTCTACTACCTGAAGACGTTTCAAAGCTTCATTCTTACGTTGCTGAGACGCATCGTTTCCGGCGCGGTGACGCAGTTCGTAAGACAAAGCATCCAGATCCAAACGAGCCAGCAAATCATAAATAGCTTCGGCTCCCATCTTTGCAACAAATTTATTCGGATCATTATCTTCAAGATACTGATTGTCTTTCGGAAGCGTATCCAGAATATCCAGATATTCTTCTTCAGAAAGCAAATCATATTCAGCTACGCCATCTTCAGCTTTCACACCCGGCTGAATAACAACATAACGTTCGTAGTATATAATCGAATCCAGTTTCTTTGTCGGCAATCCGAGCAAATAACCGATTTTATTAGGAAGCGAACGGAAATACCAGATGTGAGCCACCGGCACAACCAGCTGGATATGTCCCATACGTTCACGGCGCACTTTCTTTTCAGTAACTTCCACCCCACAACGGTCGCAGACGATACCTTTATAACGGATACGCTTGTATTTACCGCAATGACATTCATAATCCTTGATAGGACCAAAAATGCGCTCGCAGAACAAACCGTCACGTTCGGGTTTGTACGTACGGTAATTAATGGTTTCAGGCTTCAAAACTTCACCACTCGAATTCTCAAGGATTTCTTCCGGAGAAGCCAGACCAATTGAGATCTTCGAGAAATTACTTTTCGTCTTATTTTCTTTTCTAAAAGCCATACTCTATATAATTGAGATTTGATAATTGAATCATTGGAAATTGAAAAAAGTGCGGATGCCAACAAACCTTCATCGGTACATTGACATCTCACATTCTTTCATTATTTTATTCTAGGTTGATACTCAAACCTAAACCTCTCAACTCGTGCAACAATACGTTCAAGGATTCCGGAATACCAGGTTGTGGCATCGGTTCACCTTTCACAATTGCTTCATAAGCCTTCGAACGTCCTACCACGTCATCAGATTTGATAGTCAGGATTTCCTGCAAGATATGGGCAGCACCGAAACCTTCGAGTGCCCAAACCTCCATTTCTCCGAAACGCTGACCACCGAATTGAGCTTTACCACCAAGAGGTTGCTGAGTAATCAATGAGTACGGACCGATAGAACGAGCATGCATCTTGTCTTCAACCATGTGACCCAACTTCAACATGTAAGTTACGCCCACAGTAGCTGCCTGGTCAAATTGCTCACCTGTACCACCATCACAAAGATAAGTCTTACAGTAGCGAGGCAATCCTGCCTTGTCTGTCCACTGATCCAGATCTTCCATGGTAGCACCGTCGAAAATAGGAGTCGCGAATTTCACGCCCAACGTTTTTCCGGCACGTCCGAGTACAGCTTCAAAAATCTGACCAATGTTCATACGAGAAGGCACACCCAACGGATTCAACACGATGTCAACCGGAGTACCATCAGCCAAGAACGGCATATCTTCCTGACGAACAACACGGGATACAATACCTTTGTTACCGTGGCGACCAGCCATCTTATCACCCACACCAATCTTACGTTTCTTAGCAATATATACTTTTGCCATCTGGATAATACCAGCAGGAAGTTCATCACCAATTGTAATAGCAAACTTCTTACGTTTCAATTCAGCATCCAGCTCTTTATATTTCTTAATGAAATTCATCACCAGATCACGAATCATACCGTTAATATGATCGTCACTTGTCCAGTTGCTCAATTGAATAGAAGTAAAGTCAAGTGAATCAAAATCAGAAGCACTGAACTTAGAACCTTTCGCTATAACTTCCGCACCCAAATAGTCTTTCACACCTTGAGAAACCTTACCTTCAGTCAAAGTCATCAGTTTCTTAACCAGGATACGTTTCAAGTCAGCTACCTTAGATTCAAATTCATCATCAATCTTAGGCAACAATGCTTTATCGGCCAGTTTAGAGCTACGATTCTTAATCACACGTGAGAAAAGTTTCTTATCAATCACCACACCTTTCAAAGAAGGAGAAGCTTTCAAAGAAGCATCTTTCACGTCACCTGCCTTATCACCGAAGATAGCCCGAAGCAGTTTTTCTTCCGGAGAAGGATCAGATTCACCCTTCGGCGTAATCTTACCAATCATGATATCACCCGGCTCAATACGAGCACCGATTCTTACGATACCGTTTTCATCCAAGTCTTTGGTAGCTTCTTCACTTACATTCGGGATATCAGAAGTCAACTCTTCCATACCACGTTTTGTCTCACGAACTTCCAGAGAATATTCCTCTACGTGAACTGAAGTCAACAAGTCTTCGCGTACCACACGTTCGTTCAATACGATAGCATCCTCATAGTTGTAACCCTTCCAAGGCATATAAGCTACCAACAGGTTCTTACCCAATGCCAATTCACCCTTTTCAGTAGAATAACCTTCAGTCAAGATATCACCTTTCTTCACACGCTGGCCTTTGTCACAAATCGGACGTAAGTCAATCGTCATGTTCTGGTTAGTCTTACGGAACTTAGGTATTCTATATTCCTTCAAAGCAGGTTCGAAACTTACAAATTCTTCGTCTTCCGTACGGTCATACAAAATACGGATAGTAGTAGCATCCACATAGTCAACCACACCATCGCCTTCTGCAGTAATCTGGGTACGAGAGTCTCTTACCAACTGACGTTCGATACCTGTACCTACGATTGGAGCTTCACTTCTCAACAAAGGAACCGCCTGGCGCATCATGTTCGATCCCATCAATGCACGGTTAGCATCATCATGTTCCAAGAATGGAATCAAAGAAGCTGCAATAGATGCAATCTGCTGAGGAGCAACGTCCATCAAGTCAACTTCAGATGGTTCAACAACCGGGAAATCTGCATCTTGACGAGACTTAACTCTGTTAAGTACGAATGTACCATCGTCATTCAACGGAGCATTTCCCTGCGCAATAACCTTTTCTTCCTCTTCTTCAGCAGTCAGATAAATCAGACCGTTATCAGAAAGATCCACTTTCCCATTTTCCACCTTGCGGTAGGGAGTTTCAATGAATCCTAGCTCATTAATCTTAGCAAATACACACAATGAAGAAATCAAACCGATGTTCGGACCTTCAGGAGTCTCAATCGGACAAAGACGACCATAGTGTGTATAGTGAACGTCACGAACCTCAAATCCGGCACGTTCACGGGAAAGACCACCAGGACCAAGGGCAGACATACGACGTTTGTGCGTAATTTCAGCCAGCGGGTTTGTCTGGTCCATGAACTGCGACAACGCGTTCGTTCCGAAGAATGAGTTGATTACTGAAGAAATAGTCTTCGCATTAATCAAATCAATCGGAGTAAACACTTCATTGTCACGAACGTTCATACGTTCACGAATCGTACGAGACATACGAGCCAGCCCCACAGCAAACTGATTAGAAAGCTGTTCACCAACAGTACGTACACGACGGTTACTCAAGTGGTCAATATCATCCACATCTGCTTTTGAGTTAATCAACTCAATCAGATATTTGATGATTTCAATAATATCTTCCTTCGTGAGGACACGCACGTCCATATCAGTCGTCAGATTCAACTTTTTGTTGATTCTGTAACGGCCTACGTCACCAAGGTCATATCGTTTTTCTGAGAAGAACAAGTTGTTGATAACCTCCCTTGCACTTGCATCATCAGCCGGATCGGCATTACGCAACTGACGGTAGATATACAACACAGCTTCTTTTTCCGAGTTACTCGGGTCCTTCTGCAACGTATTATATATGATAGAGAAATCGGACTGATTCGGTTCATCCTTATGCAAAAGGATGTTCTGAACTCCCGACTCCAAAATTTCATCAATATGCTCCTCTTCCAGTACGGTTTCACGGTCGATAATAACTTCGTTACGTTCAATAGAAACCACTTCACCGGTATCTTCATCAACGAAATCTTCAATCCATGTTTTCAAGACACGTGCAGCCAGTTTACGGCCTAACACCTTCTTCAGATTTGTCTTGTTTACCTTCACATCTTCTGCAAGATCGAAAATCTCAAGAATATCTTTGTCATTCTCGAAGCCAATTGCACGCAACAATGTAGTCACCGGCAATTTCTTCTTACGGTCGATATATGCGTACATCACATTATTGATGTCAGTAGCAAACTCAATCCACGAACCCTTAAACGGAATAATACGAGCCGAATAAAGTTTCGTACCATTGGCATGTACACTCTGACCGAAGAACACACCCGGAGAACGGTGAAGCTGTGACACAACTACGCGTTCGGCACCGTTAATGACGAAAGTAGCCTTATCAGTCATATAAGGAATCGGGCCGAGGAATACGTCCTGAATCACTGTATCAAAATCCTCATGATCGGGGTCCGTACAGTAAAGCTTAAGTTTCGCTTTTAAGGGAACACTATAAGTAAGCCCACGCTCTATACAATCATCAATGGTATAACGCGGCGGATCAATATAATAGTCCAGAAACTCAAGAACAAAATTGTTTCTTGTATCGGCAATAGGGAAGTTTTCAGCAAATACTTTATACAATCCCTCATTCTTACGCTTTTCAGGTGGGGTATCTAATTGTAGAAAGTCTTGGAATGACTTCAATTGTACTTCCAGGAAATCCGGGTATTCTAGCGGATTCTTAGTCGAAGCAAAATTAACTCTTTGATTTACAGTATTTGAAGACATCTGTCAATGAATTTGGAGAACTTAATTTGAAATATATACACAAAAAGGTTAAGAATCCTCTTGTGAAGGATTCTTAACCGAATTACCTGATTACCAGGCCAATGTTATTTAAGTTCAACTTCAGCTCCAGCTTCTTCCAATGTTTTCTTCAATGATTCTGCTTCGTCTTTAGCCAAACCTTCTTTTACTGTGCTAGGAGCACCGTCTACCAAGTCTTTAGCTTCTTTCAAACCAAGACCACAAGCTTCCTTAACGGCCTTAACTACTTGAAGTTTAGCTGCACCAGCGCTCTTCAATACTACGTCGAAAGAAGTTTTTTCTTCTGCGGCAGCAGCACCAGCTGCAGGACCAGCAGCAACAGCTACAGCTGCAGCAGCAGGTTCAATACCGTATTCTTCTTTAAGGATAGTTGCAAGTTCATTAACTTCTTTTACTGTCAAGTTAACTAATTGTTCTGCAAAAGCTTTCAAATCTGCCATTTTTTGTATGATTTTAATTGTTTAAATACTTTGTTGATTTTTGAAAATTATTCGGGACGTTCACCAAGAGTCTTGAGAACTCCGTGAAGGGTGTTACCACCTGATTGAAGAGCAGAAATAACATTCTTGGCCGGAGATTGCAACAGGGCAACGATATCGGCGATAACTTCATTCTTACTCTTGATTGAAACGAGAGCATCCAATTGATCAGCACCAATGTAGAAGCTTTCTTCTGCATATGCAGCTTTCAGTCCGGGAATACCGTCTTTCGCTTTGTCTTTGATTAACTTAGCAGGAACGTTTGCAGTATTGCTAAACATAACAGCAGTAGTACCTTTCAAAGAACCGTAAAGAGGTGAGAAGTCTTCTTCCAAGCTTTCAAGTGCTTTGTGAAGCAGCGTGTTTTTAACCAACATCAATTTGATGTCTGATTTAAAACAATCTCTTCTCAATGCACTGGTAGCAGCAGCGTTCATAGCTGTAACGTCTACCAAGTAGAAGTGACCATATTCCTTTACTGTAGCAGCAATTTGCTCTATAATCGTACTTTTATCTTCCTTTCTCATTATTTCTCTGTTTTATTAGATTTCATCCACTGATTTCGGGTCGATTTTAATACCCGCACTCATTGTACTAGAAAGATAAATACTCTTAATATATGTACCCTTTGCTGCGGTCGGTTTCAGTTTGTTCAGAGTAGAGATGAACTCTTTCGCGTTGTCGCGAATCTGATCAGGACTGAATGATACCTTACCGATAGAAGTGTGAACGATACCGCTCTTATCAACTTTAAAGTCAATCTTACCTTGTTTTACTTCTTTTACAGCCTTAGCAACATCCATAGTTACAGTACCACTCTTAGGGTTCGGCATCAATCCACGAGGACCGAGAACACGACCGAGCGCACCAATTTTACCCATGATAGATGGCATAGTGATGATTACATCAATATCAGTCCATCCACCTTTGATCTTTTCAATATATTCGTCAAGACCAACGTAGTCAGCACCAGCTTCTTTTGCAGCAGCTTCAGCATCCGGTGTACAAAGTACCAACACACGCACTTCTTTACCAGTACCATGAGGAAGTGAAACAACACCTCTCACCATCTGGTTAGCTTTACGCGGGTCAACACCTAAACGTACATCAATATCCAGTGAAGCATCAAACTTGGAAAAAGTGATTTCTTTTACCAAAGATGCAGCTTCTTTCAGTGAGTATGCTTTCCCTGCTTCAATCTTTTCTGCAGCTAACTTTTGATTTTTTGTCAGTTTACCCATTACAATTGAAGTTTATTAGTTATTAACCGGGAACTCCCCTTTTACAGCGATACCCATACTTCTAGCTGTACCTGCAACCATTCTCATGGCAGCTTCCACAGTAAAACAGTTTAAGTCAACCATTTTGTCCTGAGCAATCGTACGAACCTGTTCCCAAGTAAGCTCGGCAACTTTCTTACGGTTAGGCTCAGCAGAACCACTCTTTACCTTAGCTACTTCAAGTAATTGAATAGCAACGGGAGGAGTCTTGATTACAAAATCGAAAGACTTATCTGCGTAGTAAGTAATGATAACAGGTAAAATCTTACCTGCTTTGTCTTGGGTTCTGGCATTGAATTGCTTGCAAAATTCCATGATATTAATACCCTTAGAACCCAAAGCAGGTCCAACGGGAGGTGATGGATTTGCAGCGCCTCCTTTAATCTGTAACTTGATTAGTCCAGCAACTTCTTTAGCCATTTTTTTATTGATTTATATATAAACATTAAACGAAGAACAACAACAGCGTAACAATTCCGTGTTATTCCTTTTCCACTTGCATAAAGCCCAATTCAAGCGGTGTTTTGCGCCCGAATATCTTCACCATGACCTTTAGTTTCTTTTTTTCACTATTCACTTCTTCAATGATGCCACTGAATCCGCTGAAAGGTCCAAAAGTAACTTTTACAGTTTCTCCCACTACGTACGGAATATTGAGTTCTTCACCCGTTTCCTGCAGTTCGTCCACTGTACCAAGTATACGATTCACTTCTGATTGTCTGAGAGGCACCGGTTTTTCGGAGCCGCCTAAAAAGCCTATCACATTCGGAGTATTGCGCAGGTGATGAGCGACCTCACCAACCAAAGCAGCCTCCACTAAAACGTAGCCAGGAAGATAACTTCTTTCCTTCACAATTTTTTTACCATTGCGAACCTGGTAAACTTTTTCAGTAGGAATCAATACCTGAGATACATATTCACCAAGGTCGCTGTTCTTAAGATCAGCTTCAAGATATTCCTTTACCTTAGCTTCTTTACCGCTAATAGCACGTAGAACGTACCATTTCTTTTCAATCTCAGCCATTTTCAATTCCTAATTTTTTAATGTGGATAAACGATTTTTTCCATGAAGTTCTGGAAACAGACATCCATACCCCATACTACCAATGCAATAAGCAGGGAAGCATATAAAACAACTACTGCACTGTTAGCAAGTTCAGAATACGTAGGCCACGATACTTTATGTACAAGTTCGTCGTAAGATTCTTTAATATAAGCTATTACCTTTTTCATTTCAATAATATTAGCACGGGAGGAGAGGCTCGAACTCCCGACACCCGGTTTTGGAGACCGGTGCTCTACCAACTGAGCTACTCCCGTGTGTACATAATCAGTTCCCGATGGAAAACCGGGAACTGATTAATTATTGTGTATTAGTCGATAATTTCAGTAATCTGACCAGCACCTACCGTACGTCCACCTTCGCGGATAGCGAAACGAAGACCCGGGTTCAATGCTACTGGGTAGATCAACTCAACTGTAATAGTTACGTTATCACCCGGCATTACCATTTCTGTTCCTTCCGGCAAAGTGATTTCACCTGTACAGTCCATAGTACGCAAGTAGAACTGAGGACGGTATTTGTTGTGGAACGGAGTGTGACGACCACCTTCTTCTTTCTTCAAGATATAAACCTCAGCTTTGAATTTAGAGTGCGGTTTAATCTGACCTGGTTTACAAAGAACCATACCACGTTTGATTTCGTTCTTGTCAATACCACGAAGCAAAAGACCTACGTTGTCACCAGCTTCACCTTGATCCAACAGTTTACGGAACATTTCAACACCAGTTACAACTGATTTCTTATCTTCACCTAAACCAAGGATTTCGATTTCATCACCAACGTGGATAACACCAGTTTCGATACGACCTGTTGCTACAGTACCACGACCTGTGATAGAGAACACGTCTTCAACCGGCATCAAGAATGGTTTATCAACATCGCGCGGAGGCAGTGGAATCCAGTTATCAACTGCATCCATCAGTTCCATAACTTTGTCTTCCCATTTTTCAACACCGTTCAATGCGCCAAGAGCAGAACCACGGATGATAGGAGTATTGTCACCATCGAAATCATAGAATGAAAGAAGTTCTCTCATTTCCATTTCAACGAGTTCCAACATTTCTTCGTCGTCTACCATATCGCACTTGTTCAAGAATACAACCAGACGAGGTACGTTTACCTGACGAGCCAACAGAATGTGTTCGCGAGTTTGAGGCATCGGACCATCAGTTGCAGCACAAACGATGATAGCACCGTCCATCTGAGCAGCACCAGTTACCATGTTCTTTACGTAGTCGGCGTGACCCGGACAGTCTACGTGTGCATAGTGACGGTTAGCTGTTTGATATTCAACGTGAGAAGTATTGATAGTAATACCTCTTTCTTTTTCTTCAGGAGCGTTGTCGATAGAATCGAAAGAACGCAATTCTGAAAGACCTTTCTTTGCCAACACAGTAGTGATAGCAGCTGTCAACGTTGTCTTACCGTGGTCTACGTGACCGATTGTACCAATGTTTACGTGCGGTTTGGTACGTTCAAATTTCTCTTTAGCCATAGCTTTACTTGTTATTTATTTGATTAATAATCAGCATTTACATCCTTTATGAGCTGTTACCGGGATTTGAACCCGGGACCTCTTCCTTACCAAGGAAGTGCTCTACCACTGAGCTATAACAGCAAGAAAAGAGAGCGGAAGACGGGGCTCAAACCCGCGACCCTCAGCTTGGAAGGCTAATGCTCTATCAACTGAGCTACTTCCGCATTCTTGCCAAAGTTGTCACTCTGATTGTGGGCAAAGATGGATTCGAACCACCGAAGGCGTAAGCCAGCAGATTTACAGTCTGCCCCATTTGGCCACTCTGGTATTTGCCCTTTTCAAAATCAAGAAATAAAAGAACTATTTTCAAACAATATGATAAAGACAGATGTTCTATCTTTGTTCTTCGGTTTCTTTTTGAGCCTCTTGTCGGATTCGAACCAACGACCCCGAGATTACAAATCACGTGCTCTGGCCAACTGAGCTAAAGAGGCAAACTTACTAAAAAATGCAACCGTCACGTTCTAACGCGAGCGAAACGGCTGCAAATTTAGTTATTTATTTCTTTCCCGCAAAATATTTGGGATTTTTTTATTTGCTACGTTGCTTTTCCTTGTATTTAACCAGCTGTTTTCCGAGTGCTTCCACATCTAAATCAATTGCTTCTTCAAATGTATCGCATACTTTGCTTGCATAAAACTCCCCATTTGGGATCAATATTTTAATGCCCGCTTCCTTGTTTTCAGCAACTTCTGGTTTAACTACCTTTAATGACACCTCTACTTTCTTTATATCTTCGTAATATTTTTCCAACTTGGACACTTTCTTCTGAATAAATGCCTGCAATTGCTCTGACGCATCAAAGTGAATTGATTGAATTCTAACATCCATACTTACCTCCTTTTTTTAAGCTCTTGGATGAGCTTGTTTATACACTTTTTTAAGTTCTTCAAATGTGACATGCGTGTAGATCTCGGTAGTTGTTATACTCTCGTGACCCAAAAGTTCTTTTACCGCCCCCAGCTCTGCTTCATTATTCAGCATTGTGGTAGCAAAAGTATGCCTCAACACGTGAGGACTCTTTTTCTTCAACGTCGCCACCTTTGACAGGTTCCGTTTCACTAAATTATAGACTAGATTCTTATAAAGCCGTTCACCATTCTCTCTAATAAAGAAAGCTTCCGACCTTTCCGGAATCGTTTCGTTTCTTACATTAATATATTCAAGCATCAACTCCTGCAGTTCGTCACCGAACGGAATCAGCCGTTGCTTGTTTCTTTTCCCGGTCACTTTCAGAAGAGAAGCCGAAAAATCCACATCCTTATTATCCAGACCTATCAATTCCGAAAGCCTCATGCCGGTAGCATAAAACATTTCAATAATCAACCGATCCCGACAGCCTTTAAATCCTTCACCAAAGTCCGTTTCATCCAACAACCGATTCATTTCGTTTTCTTTTAAGAACACAGGCAACGGCTTTTTGTTTTTAGGTCCTTTTATTTTACGCAAAGGATCTATAGTCGTTTCTTCCTGCCTCAAGAGATACTTGTAAAACGTTCGGAGCGAACTTAGCTTACGATTTACAGAAGTTGAGGTATACCCTTTATCCATCAATGAAACAATCCATTCACGAATCAGTTCCGCCTCGACCTCTAACGGATTAAATTTTCCACACTCTTCCTGAGCAAACTCCTGCAGTTGCTTTATATCTTCACCGTACGCAAGAACGGTTTTTTCAGAATAGTTCCGCTCATACTGGAGATAATCAAGAAAAGATTCTATCAACATAATATCGCTACATCTAAAATCGTGCAACGAATGTATGAAAAGAATTCAATAATTCAAAGGAAATTACGAATTATTAATCTTCTACTTGCTGAAGTTGTTGTACGTAAACTGCGCGTTCTTTCTTAAGTCTTTTAGTTACAGACGGTTTATCAAACTGTTGTCTGCTTCTCAACTCTTTTACAATGCCAGTCTTTTCAAATTTTCTTTTGAACTTCTTCAGCGCTTTTTCAATGTTTTCGCCTTCTTTTACAGGTACTACAATCATTTTGTTACTATTAATATGTTATGATTAAAAAATTCCGCAGTCAAATTGCGCCGCAAAATTACACATACTTTCTTTATTCACAAAACTTTCGGCAAATATTTCTCAAAAACTATTCATAAACAAGTTATTAAATGCAGAAAGTTAGTACCTTTGAAACACTTACATGTCTATAATAATATAATAAAGTATGAAACAGAGCATAAAAGAGCGAGTGCATGCACTGCGCATGACCTTTCATCCCAATTCTATCAAAGCGTTCATTATTCCCAGCACCGACCCTCATCTTAGTGAATATGTGGCTCCCCACTGGATGTCACGGGAGTGGATTTCCGGTTTTACTGGTTCTGCCGGAACAGCGGTTATCCTGATGGATAAAGCAGGATTATGGACCGACTCGCGTTATTTTCTGCAAGCGACGAAGGAATTGGAGGGCAGCGGCATTACCTTATATAAAGAGATGTTGCCGGAGACTCCCAGTATTACAGAATTTCTCTGCCAACACTTAAAACCTGGAGAATCTGTAAGTATCGACGGGAAAATGTTCTCTGTGCAACAGGTCGAACAGATGAAAGAAGAACTGGCGGCACATCAGTTACAGGTCGACATATTTGGAGATCCATTGAGTAGCATTTGGAAGGACCGACCCGCCATGCCTGATTCTCCTGCTTTTATTTATGATATCAAATATGCAGGGAAAAGCTGCGAAGAGAAAATATCCGCCATCCGTACGGAGTTGAAAAAGAAAGGTATCTATGCTTTATTCATATCCGCACTCGACGAGATCGCATGGACTCTCAATTTGCGAGGAAACGATGTACATTGCAATCCGGTCATAGTAAGTTACCTGTTAATCACACAGGATGAAGTGACTTATTTTATTTCACCGGAGAAAGTGACGGCAGAGGTAGAGACTTATCTAAAGGAACGGCAGATTGGAATACAGAAGTATGATGAGGTAGAGACATTCCTGAATTCTTTTCCGGGAAAAAACATTCTGATTGATCCACGAAAAACGAATTATTCTATCTATTCATCTATTAATCCGCAATGTTCTATTCTTCGTGGCGAGTCGCCCGTCGCATTATTGAAGGCGATTCGCAATGAGCAGGAGATTGCCGGCATCCACGCTGCCATGCAACGGGATGGAGTAGCACTCGTCAAATTCCTCAAATGGCTAGAAGAATCCGTATCTACCGGAAAAGAGACAGAATTAAGTATAGATAAAAAGTTGCATGAGTTTAGGGCTGCACAGCCTCTCTACATGGGGGAAAGTTTCGACACGATTGCAGGATATAAAGAACATGGGGCAATCGTACATTATTCGGCTACCCCGGAAAGTGACGTGACTCTTCAGCCCAGAGGGTTCTTACTCTTAGATTCAGGAGCCCAATATCTGGACGGAACCACTGACATCACCCGAACCATTGCCTTAGGCGAACTTACAGAAGAAGAAAAAACGGATTATACCCTTATATTAAAAGGACACATCGCGTTGGCTATGGCCAAATTCCCTGCCGGAACCCGTGGAGCCCAGCTCGATGTACTAGCCCGTATGCCTATCTGGAACCACAGAATGAATTTTCTTCATGGCACAGGACATGGCGTCGGACATTTCCTAAGTGTACACGAAGGCCCGCAAAGCATTCGTATGAATGAGAATCCTGTCATTTTGCAGCCCGGCATGGTTACTTCCAATGAACCTGGTGTTTATAAAGCAGGCAGTCACGGGATACGTACGGAGAACCTGACGTTGGTTTGCAAAGATGGAGAGGGAATGTTTGGAGAATATCTTAAGTTTGAAACTATCACTTTATGCCCAATCTGCAAAAAAGGGATCATCAAGGAGATGCTGACAAATGAAGAAATTGAATGGTTAAACAATTACCATCAGACTGTCTACGAGAAGTTGTCACCGGATCTTAACGAAGAAGAAAAAGTTTGGTTACAAGAGGCGACTGCTTCCCTTTAAACAGAACTTGTCTGACACCCGGGTGTCAAGCATACTGAGACCCGGGTGTCAGACTGCTCAAGACCCGGGTCTCATCCATCACGACACCCGGGTGTCGTACAACATAGAACTGCATTAAATAAAAAACTTTATTAGAAACAAATATTATATGGCTTTAATTAAATCAGTACGGGGTTTTACTCCCGAAATCGGAGAAAACTGCTTCCTCGCAGATAATGCAACTATTATAGGAGATGTAAAAATAGGAAATGATTGTAGCATTTGGTTTAATACGGTATTAAGAGGTGACGTCAACTCCATACGAATCGGCAATGGTGTCAACATTCAGGATGGAAGTGTCTTGCATACGTTATATCAGAAATCGACTATTGAAATTGGCGATCACGTATCCGTTGGGCATAATGTCACCATTCATGGGGCGACCATCAAAGATTATGCATTGGTAGGGATGGGGTCAACCGTCCTGGATCACGTCGTAGTTGGTGAAGGAGCAATCGTTGCCGCCGGTTCGCTGGTATTAAGCAATACCATCATTGAGCCGGGAAGTATTTGGGGAGGAGTACCCGCGAAATTCATAAAAAAGGTAGATCCTGAACAAGCCAAAGAACTGAATCAGAAGATTGCTCACAATTATTTGATGTATTCGCAATGGTATAAGGAAGATAAATAGCAAACTCTAACAAGTTAATAAAAACAGCGGGACATTCTAATGAAAGAACATCCCGCTGTTTTTATAAGATTTTTTATAAAGCCGTTTTTTTACAAAAAGCGAATTCATTGGATTCATCTCTTTTCGACACTATTTCCTCTAATCAAAAATTAATCATGTGCATAATCTTTTCTGTAGCCCCGGCATTACTAGTCACATAATAACCGGCATTTGTTCCGGTTTCACGCAAGAACAATTCATCTGCCAGGAAACGATCCAGCAAAGTTTTCAGTTCATCATAATCTTTGATGGAATAAGCGCCTTTTGCTTCGAGCAATTGAACGGCTTCCATAAATTTCTGATACTTCGGTCCGAAAATCACCGGAATACCATATACAGCCGCTTCCAATGTGTTATGAATACCGACTCCGAAACCACCACCGATATAAGCTATTTCGCCATAACGGTAAATAGAGGACAGCAGTCCAAAGCAGTCTATTATGAGGCAATCCGCTTTCAATACATTCCTTTCGTCGGCACGAGTATAGCGCACATACGGACGTTTCAATTTACTGATGATTTCAACCAAGTGATTCTCGTCGATCACATGCGGAGCAATAATCAGTTTCATTTCCGGATGGTTATTGAAATATTCGAGGAATAAATCTTCGTCAGGTCCCCATGAGCTTCCGGCAACAAAAGTAAAGGAATTGGTTCCTTTAAATTTCTCTACCAACGGGAGTTCTTTAGCCTCTTCACGGATTTGCAACACGCGGTCAAAACGGGTATCTCCCACTACTGTCACACGGCTGATACCGATTTTCGACAAGTAACGTTTGGATGCCTCATTCTGAACAAACAGATGATCGAAATCTTTCAATACATTGCGATAAGTTCCACCGTACCATTTAAAGAATATTTGTTCGCGACGGAAGATAGACGATACACTATATACCGGAATACGGCGTTTGTGAAGCTCATCCAGATAATTCTTCCAAAACTCATATTTGATAAAGAACGCCATGCAAGGATTTGCAATATCCAGGAACTTTTTCACATTCCGCGGTTTATCAAACGGCAGATAGCAGACAATATCCGCCCCCCGGTAATGCTTACGCACCTCGTAACCGGAAGGAGAGAAAAATGTCAGCAATATCTTATAGTTAGGATACTTCGCACGAATCATTTCTATCAGAGGACGCCCTTGTTCAAACTCTCCCAGTGAAGCAGCGTGAAACCAAATATACTGTTCCCCTTTCTCCACTTGCTGCCGCAGGAGTTCATACACTACCCAATGCCCTTTCATCATCTTTCGGGGCTTACGGCTAAACGGAGCAGCCAAATGGACGATAAAGTCATAAATGACTATTGCCAGGTTGTAAAGCATAGTACTGTGTCGATTACTTCAAAACCTCTACCGCACGTTTCATGCGAGCTATCGTCTCCTCTTTGCCCAATACCCAGGAAATATCGAACATGTGCGGGCCTTTTCCTTCACCCACTAATGTCAGACGGAAAGCATTCATGATATTACCAGTATGATAACCTTTCTCCGCAATCCAGTCCATAACGACTTTTTCCTGTCCTTCAATACTAAAGTCTTCAATGCCGGCAATCACTTCTGCCAATTCGGTCATACATTTTGCAGAATCTTCTTTCCAACGTTTCTTCACCGTCTTTTCATCATATTCGGTAGGAGCAACGAAGAAGAAGCTACATACGTCCCACAGTTCTTTAATGAAACTTACCCGATCTTTCATCATGCCAACCACAGTCACCACCTTTTCGAAAGGAGCTTCTACGCCATGTTCTTTCAGGAAAGGCAAGAACAGTTCCGCAATTTCTTCGTTAGGTTTCTGCTGTATATATTGATGGTTGAACCATATTCCCTTTTTATAGTCGAACTTGGCACCCGACTTGCTGCAACGGTGAAGATCAAACAATTTAATCAATTCGTCCATTGACATCACTTCCTGGTCATTGCCCGGGTTCCATCCCAATAAAGCAAGGAAATTAATCACTGCTTCCGGCAGATAACCCGATTCACGATAACCTGAAGAGATTTCTCCCGATTTCGGATCGTGCCATTCCAACGGGAATACAGGGAATCCGAGACGGTCACCGTCACGTTTACTTAATTTTCCATTGCCTTCCGGTTTCAGCAATAAAGGCAGGTGGGCAAATTCCGGCATTGTATCTTCCCAGCCGAAAGCACGGTACAACAACACATGCAAAGGAGCGGAAGGCAGCCATTCTTCACCACGAATCACGTGGGAAACTCCCATCAAATGGTCGTCCACGATATTTGCCAGATGGTAAGTCGGCAGTTCATCAGCCGATTTATAAAGCACTTTATCATCCAGAATGGATGAGTTGATAATAACTTCGCCACGAATCAGGTCATTCACATGTACATCTTCATTCGGTTCGATTTTGAAACGAACGACGTATTGTTTGCCTTCAGCAATCAGTGCATCCACTTCTTCCTTCGGCATGATTAATGAGTTGCGCATCATTCCGCGAGTAGATGCGTCATATTGGAAGTTAGCAATTTCAGCACGCTTAGCGTCCAGTTCCTCCGGAGTATCAAAAGCGATGTATGCTTTTCCATTTTCCAGCAAAACCTGCACATATTTCTTGTAGATTTCGCGGCGCTCCGACTGGCGGTACGGACCACATTCGCCACCGAAGCTCACTCCTTCATCAAAGTGGATACCCAACCACTTAAAAGATTCGAGTATATACTCTTCCGCTCCCGGAACGAACCGGTTAGAATCAGTATCTTCAATACGAAATATCAAGTCTCCGCCGTGTTGACGCGCAAATAGATAATTATACAAAGCTGTACGCACACCACCGATGTGCAGTGCTCCCGTAGGACTTGGAGCAAAACGAACTCTTACTTTTCTTTCTGCCATAATTTGGGTTAGTATAGGTAAATCGTGGCAAAATTAAACCTTTTTTTCCACACTATTGTTTTTTTTTGTACTTTTCGCAAAAATTTCAGTGGATATGGAACATTTGAAGAAGAAAAAAAGTTTTTCATGGAGAGATTTACTATATAAATCACTGCTATTTGTGGGCACTGTGACGCTGATTGTTTATTTCCTGCCACGTGACGGAAAATTCAATTACCAGTTTGATATCAATAAGCCTTGGAAGTACGGGCAGTTGATCGCTACTTTCGACTTTCCTATTTATAAAGAGGATGCAGTAGTAAAAAGAGAGCAAGACAGTCTGATGGCTTTCTTCCAGCCTTATTACCAATTGGATAAAGACATCGAAAAAAATGCAATCGCCAAACTGAAAGAGAATTATCACACCAACCTGAAAGGAATTCTTCCTTCCATCGATTATTTGCGGTATATCGAGCGTACCTTAAAAGAAATCTATCAGGCAGGTATCGTATCGACAGAGAATATACAACAGCTTCAAAAAGACAGCACTTCATCCGTCATGGTGATTGACGATAAACTTGCCAACCCGCAGGCTACCGAAAACATTTACACGGTAAAGAAAGCGTATGAACACCTGCTAACAGCAGACTCGACCCATTTCAACCGGGAAGTATTAAGGCAATGCGCGCTGAACGAATACATTACTCCCAACCTCACTTTTGACGAGGAGCGCACCCTGGCCGCCAAAGAGGAGATATTAAATAATTATTCCTGGGCAAACGGATTGGTAGTCAGCGGGCAGAAGATTATCGACCGTGGAGAGATCGTTAGTCCGCATACCTATAATATCCTCGAATCATTGCGCAAAGAATCCATCAAACGCAACGAGTCTATGGGACAAAACCGTTTGATTCTCGGAGGTCAGGTTCTGTTTGTGGGTATGCTGATGCTTTGTTTCATGCTTTATCTCGATTTATTCCGGAAAGACTATTATCAACGGAAAGGCAGTCTGTCGTTACTATTCACCCTGATTGTGTTCTACAGCGTCATAACGGCTTTCATGGTGACACATAATATATTTAATGTGTACATCATCCCATACGCGATGCTGCCGATTATCATCCGTGTCTTTCTTGATTCGAGAACCGCTTTTCTGACGCATGTCATCACTATATTGATATGCTCCATCTCCTTACGCTTCCCTCATGAGTTTATTCTGACGCAGTTGGCAGCGGGATTAGTGGCGATATTCAGCCTAAGGGAACTATCGCAGAGATCCCAGCTTTTCCGAACGGCCTTATTAGTGATACTGACTTATGCAGCCATTTATTTTGCTTTCGAACTGATGACGGAGAATGGTCTTTCCACCGACTTCTCGAAGTTGAACATACGCATGTACACTTACTTCATCATTAACGGAATCCTGTTATTATTCACTTATCCTTTATTATTCTTATTGGAAAAGACTTTCGGATTTACTTCCAATGTTACTTTGGTGGAACTTTCGAATATCAATAACGATCTTTTGCGGCAGATGTCTGAAACGGTTCCCGGAACCTTCCAACATTCCATGCAGGTGGCTAATCTGGCAGCAGAAGCCGCTATCCGCATTGGAGCAAAAAGCCAGTTAGTACGTACGGGGGCTTTGTATCACGATATCGGGAAGATGGAAAATCCGGCTTTCTTTACGGAGAATCAGTCGGGAGGGGTTAATCCGCATAAGAATTTGAATTACGAACAAAGTGCACAGGTCGTTATCAGCCATGTGACGGATGGATTGAAACTGGCGGATAAACACAATCTGCCTAAAGCGGTCAAAGATTTTATCAGCACCCATCACGGACGGGGAAAAACAAAATATTTCTATATTTCCTGGAAGAACGAGCATCCGGACGAAGAGCCGAATGAAGAATTGTTCACTTATCCCGGACCGAATCCGTTTACCAAAGAGCAGGCTATCCTGATGATGGCGGATGCTGTGGAAGCTGCCTCGCGCAGTCTTCCGGAATATACGGAAGAAACAATCAGCAACCTGGTCGACAAGATTATCGACTCACAGGTTACTGAAGGTTACTTTAAGGAATGTCCTATCACTTTCAAGGATATAGCAACTGTGAAAGCTGTATTCAAGGAAAAACTAAAGATTGCTTATCATACCCGGATCAGCTATCCGGAGTTAAAGAAGTAAGCAGGCCGGCACAAGCGTCTTCCAACACATCGAGTACATATTCAAATCCTTCAGCCCCTCCATAATAGGGGTCGGGGACATGATCTGCAGGAATACGGGTGCAGTACTCTGTCATGCGATGAATCTTTTTCCATTCTTCGGGAGAAGGTGCTTTGTCTTTCAGATCATCTATATTCCGGTCGTCCATACCGATTATCAAATCAAAATGATAGAAATCTTCTATACGGACGGGGCGCGAACGATGCACCAGTTGATAACCGCGACGAGCCGCGTGAGCACGCATCCGGCTGTCCGGCAGTTCGCCCTGATGATAAGACAAGATTCCGGCGGAATCTATCACAAACTCTTTTTCCAATCCCGCTTCTTTTATCAAATGAAGCATCACGCCTTCAGCCGTAGAGCTACGGCAGATATTTCCAAGGCAGACAAACAATATCTTTTTCATAATTTCAGTTTTAACAGATTCAAGAATAAGCTAAATGATAATTTTGCGGAGTGCCCTGAAAGGGCTTAATTATATAGCGTAGGGCAACGCCCTACGTAAAAACGGCAATCTGAATTTGCGCCCTGAAAGGGCATAATTGTATACAGTTCCGCCCTTTCAGGGCTTGTGGCTGGTGTGTTTTT
>NZ_JAJKHN010000229.1:0-1040 GCF_020982715.1 Bacteroides sp. 1_1_30 | reverse complement strand
TGTTTAGCCCTTGCCAACAGCTGCTTACGGGTATCACCATTGGTATATCGAAACGGGACATACTCTATATTTTGTTCTTTGCACCGCTGAATTTCATCGTTCTCTAAATCCCGTGCCATCCAGCGATAAGTAATCCTGAGCTCATCAATTGCCTCATAAAAGAGCTTCTGGACATGAAACCGGTCATTGGTCATCGTGGCATTGGGAAAACCCGTTCGGACAATCCGCATCATGGTCGGTGAAAGATCCAAAGTGACCTCTTTGACTGTCTTACGCTTGGAGAGATGAATCATTTCAAGCACCTTTATGACGTCTTCAGACTTCGTGCCACGTATCATGGCCACAAGAGTACCTCTGCCACCATGTCCCGCACGGTTAGTGACAACAGTATATAATTCTCCGCAACTTAAAGAAGTCTCGTCAATACAAAGGCTGGGACCTATGTTCTGTTTGAACAGGACATATTCTGTGGCATGATCTAACTGATCCCACTGTCTGTATGCGCTGATAAACTCCTTGTACTGGGAAGTTAACTGTTTACCGTTTACCCCATAAGCATCTGCTATGGAGCTTATGCTGGCCGCGGTAGTTTCAATCTTCTTCTTTTAAAAAAGCAACGAACTCAGGAGTGAGTTTCGTTCCTTCGGCAGTTAGATCATCGTAGGTATAAGAAAACGTTTCCCCGGTAGCTTTGTCATACCAGCGACGACGTCTTACGTGGAGATAAACAGGTTTGCCACGCAAAGGAAAGTCCTGAATAACTTTCTCATCGGTAAAACCATGGGAGATCACGGTTCCGCTCTTATAGTCAGAACGTTCCAGGTAGTGTTTTTCGTCAAGCCAAACTTCAATTTTATCAGAGCCGTCATGCCAACCGGAGATATCGAAATACTCCATTAAAACTTCGGGAAAGATGACTCGTAGTAACTTATCTAGATTGCGATTAGAATTCATTGGATTGTTATTTTTTTAATCTTCCGCAAAGATAGTTCACTTGCGCGTATTAACATAACATATCCACAGGGTTTTCGGACTGACCC
>NZ_JAJKHN010000228.1:0-1045 GCF_020982715.1 Bacteroides sp. 1_1_30 | reverse complement strand
CTATAAATTTAATACTTTGATCGCTATGTTTCTAATTATAAGTGAAATATATTTATTCTTATATCGAACTCACGTTACTTATTGTCGTATCTGCCTGTAAAAAGCAGTTTCCCTTTCTGTGTATATTGTTTTACGAAATCACCTTTGTGGGAAGTGTACATATTTCTGTCATGTTCATATTGTTTCCATAAATCAAGTTTAAGCCGTTCATATTCTTTCGCAATAGCTGTATTTGCTTGAAGATAATCTCTGAAATACAATTCATCATTATCTCCCTCATAACATAAGTGTAGATGAAATACCCGTTCAGCAAATCCTTGTAATGTATAACCTTTATTGAAATCAATGCGACTGTCGTTCTCTGCCATGCAGATATAGCCGCATCTTTCAATTGTACCTTTCAAATTGACGACTTTTTCTTCTCTTGGGATTTCCACAAGTATATCTATGGTAGGCTTTGCCCAAATTTCTTTAATTGCTGTGCTACCTATATGGCTAATACGTTCAATACAGGGAAGTCTCTCTTTCAGCAACTCCGCTTCTTCCTTATACCAATCTGTCCAATAGTCTTGGTGTGCAGTCAGGGTTATGGGGAATAATTGCCAAAGCTCGTCTAATGATAATTCAGTTAATTTCTTTTGTTCCATATCATGTGGCAATTGTTATTAATAATAGGTGACATAGCTATATAGATAAATTACAGCCAAAAATCAATTAATTCTTTTATTTCCTATTTCATTATCAACATTCTTTTTTGTATTAATGTTTTATGCTGATAATGGTTTGCAGCTTGCCGCCGTTAGGCAGGACAGGTGTATGTTGTAAGCTAAATTTCGTATTCAATCTTGTAATCTTCATATACATTGAATACCGTTTCACAATCTGATAAAATACTTTCAAGCAAAGGTTTGACCTCACTATTCCAATCTAACTTACCCAGCCCTGCACCTATTTTCGGTAGCGACACGGTTTTGATACCTCTGCTTTCGCACACTTTTTTCAAGCGTTTCAAACCTTTATTCAGATATGTGAGTTCCGCATGATA
>NZ_JAJKHN010000227.1:0-1046 GCF_020982715.1 Bacteroides sp. 1_1_30 | reverse complement strand
GAGTGTCATTCTGCCTTTGTCCGTCTTTTTGCGGCGCAAAAGCATCTGTTGTATCCAATTTATCATGCGGTTCTTTTATTAAAGGAAATTCTTGGCATAACTGCGGGCTTCATTGAAAGTATTGAAACCGATTCCACTCACGCAAGAGATTGCCCAGTATCTCAATTTCCTGCTTTCGGCACGGGCAAGATAGATTTGCCCGATACAAACCCCGTCTTTGAGGATGCCATGCCATTTGTCTTTTTTAATCCGTATCATGTTCCGGCATTCATTTGTCCATTTTCCAAAATCCGTAATCGGAGCCGTTACCGGGGTGGGCACCGAAATAGTAATCCTCCGGGGAGCAGCTGTCAAGCGTGTCGAACAGCGATTCCAGCAATCCGGCTGCGTCATCGCTGTTCCACCATTCAGCATCCTTGTCTTCCATGACATGGGCGGGGACGGCATTCATCATCTGCACGTACTCCGGTGTGTCACGGATAACATCCATGAACACCGGGATCAGGTCTTGCGCACGCATCGTGCTATGGGAAATGCTCTCGCCGGGGATGGCATGAATCCGGTTCTGTGTCCTCTCGTCTATGAACATGCCCTTTTAGATGAATGGAAGTCCGGTATCCTGTAACATGGGGGCCAGCATCCGGCACATTTCGTAAGAAGCCTCATTGCGCCCGTCGATACGGCGCGGGTCACGCTCCGCCATGGCGAGAATTCCGGCTTTTACAGTTCGGAAGAATGTCTGTTCCAGTGTCTTGTGGAAATAAGGAAGAGCCTGGGCGAAGCGTTCGGACTTGAATCCCAAATCGTTCATGGCGTATTCCAGCTGTTTGGCCGCCTTGTACTCGCGGCTGTTCTCCAGGCTTTCCGGAATATCACCGAACTGTGCGGCCCAGAGCTGGCGTTCCAGTTCGATGACCGCCACCGAAAGCAACAGCTTGATGGCTTCCGGGTTGCTGATACCGTGTCTCTGCCCGTCAGCGGTATGAAATTCGATCAGGTTTACACTGTCATTCTCTTGTAATTCTTTGTAGCGCGCGAGGATTTCG
>NZ_JAJKHN010000226.1:0-907 GCF_020982715.1 Bacteroides sp. 1_1_30 | reverse complement strand
AGAGTATTACAATCAGTTATTAGCTGGGCAGTCTAACGGTTTACTGATAGTTGAAAGTAAGGATGGATACCCAATATTGGTAGAATATGAGTACGACATCGAAGAAGTGCGAAAAATGAAAATGTCTGAAATACAGATATTTGACAAATCGACTAATGTCAATTCTTTTGATTTATTAGGTAAAAGCATGTGGTTAGATAAAAGTACACGTGTTGGATTATTTAACTCAATTTCGATTGAAAAAGAAGCTGGTAAAACAGATACAGTACTGTGGTATGATGCTATAAAGTATATCATTCCAATTTCTGACGCTTTATCAATGCTGAATGAGATTGAAATGTATGCATTAAACTGCTACAATGTGACACAATCTCACATCGCAGCAGTTAGATCATTGCAGACAATTGAGGAAATCGAAAACTATGATTATACGGTCGGTTATCCGGTGAAACTTAGCTTTCCCGGGTAACCAGTCTTGAAATTGTATGCTTCAATTTCTTCTTTTGTCTCTAGCTGTTGAATAGCTTTCGTATGCCTTTGTGTCGTATCATAGCACGCAAGGGCATACAATTCTAGCTGTTGTAATATGTCAATAGCTCTTTCGATTGATAAGACAAACTTTGTATCACCAATCCAGATACTTGTTTCAGATCGTCCGGCTTCTTTCTCAATATTGATTGAGTTCATAAGCCCGACGCGTGTAGACTTGTTTAACCATCCCAATACTCCGTTTATACTGAACTGATTCACTGCTTCAGATGAATCGAACAATCGTAATTCATCAAGTTTTTGCGATCTGGTTTCTTCGATAGTAGCCTCGTGCACAACTAAAATAGGATATCCTTTTTTGCTTTCAGTTATTATCAAGCCGGTAGATTGACCAGCCAGTAACTCTTGATAATATTCA
>NZ_JAJKHN010000225.1:0-1084 GCF_020982715.1 Bacteroides sp. 1_1_30 | reverse complement strand
TAATGCGAATCAGTAGTTGAACTCTGATTCCTTGTTTTAGAAAATTAGATAAATGAATGCGATGGCAATTTTGCCCATCGTATGTACTAAAAGTCCAGATGTAGATCTGACTTTCATCGCTCTTTGAATATTTGTTTTTTCATTCAGCCAGTTGAAAAAAGATTCTATCGGTTGTCTGACCTTTGATACTGCAGTTGAAAACAGGTCTCTGCCCGCTTTCTCTCTTTGAGTAATAATAGGCTCCTCTCCCTTTATTGCTTTAACGGGAGTCATCATGGTTACCCCTTGTTCCTGCTGTTTGTTTCCCCAGAACGAGAAGTCTGAGTATATCTTATCCGCAAATATATATCTGTTTATAAGACTATCAGCGGCTTCTCTTTTAAGAACAGTCAGATCATTCTCCTCTGCCGATGATAAGATGATCATTTCGGGGAATGGAATGGTTCCTTCCCTGCGGAAAGCTAAGGTGTGAAGTTTGAGCCCGAAATAATACATGTTCTTTGTAGAGCAGTATCCTTTAGTGGCAATTTCAGTAGCCACTTTTCCGGTTTTGTTCTTTCCTGCACAAGTAATGATGGGCATGGAGTCAATAAGTGATATCATAGAATCGCAATCTGTTGGTTTAAAGAAAGTAATGAGATGCTTCACCAGTTCATTAATCGCCTCACTCATCAGGTTCAGCCGATAGTTGAATGTTTGATAAGAGGGAAGGTTAGGGAACCAGGAAAGCAAATATTCTTTGGTGAATGTATGTATCTCTTTGATGCTAAAATAGCGCTGATACGCTCCGCAGAACAGATATACGGTAAGCAGCTCCTGATCAGTGAAGATCGGTGTAGCGTTATTACTGAACCTCTGACAGTAGAACTTCAGTGAAGACTGATAAACATCGCAGATATACATATATATTTTTATAAGTTTTAGCTCTTTCTCCTTGGGAATCATAATTAGAATAATGAGTGGTTTTATTCTTCTAATATACTGATTTTCAAGGAGATTAAGAAATAAATAAATGAGATAATTAATTGAATAATAACAATTTAACTAACTGAATCAGCTAGTGATTTCAACTACTGATTCGCAT
>NZ_JAJKHN010000224.1:0-1106 GCF_020982715.1 Bacteroides sp. 1_1_30 | reverse complement strand
ACACTGTCCAAAATATCCAAAAAGGCGGCACAGGGTGAATATTACAACAACCCCATTTCCGAGGGCGAGGTCTTCGAGAACATTTCATACGGCAAGATACCGCCTCTCTCCAAATTCAAGTTTCTCGTGGCGTATGGCGACCCGGCACCGGGCGAAAGCAAGGGTAAGAAAGGAAAATCATTCAAGACGGTTTCACTTTGTGGCAAATTGGGCACCAGGCTCTATGTCATCAAGACTTTCCTGGCGCAGGCACTCAATGCGGAGTTCATTGACTGGTATGTCCGTATGCTTGATTTTGTCGGGGGCAAGACCAATGTCTATTGCTACATGGAGAACAACAAGCTGCAGGACCCTTTCTTCCAGCAGGTGTTCAAACCGCTGGTGGCAAAGGTGCGCCGCGAACAGAAGATTGCGCTGTTCATCCGGGGCGACGAGGAGAAGAAGACGGACAAGGCTACGCGTATCGAGGCCAACCTTGAACCGCTCAACCGCGAAGGGAATCTCATCCTCAACGAGGCTGAACGGGACAATCCGCACATGAAGGAACTGGAAGACCAGTTCAAGCTGTTCACCCTGACCATGCGCTACCCGGCCGACGGACCGGATGCGGTCGAAGGAGCAAACCGCATCATCGACGAACTGATCAGGCGCATTGAACCGCCCGTATTCCGCTCACGGAAGGATGTAAGAAAGCGGAACAAGAAAAGATTATGACAACTCTAAAACAATAGGACTATGAGCAAATTTGTTGAACTTACCGATTACGATGCGAGCATCCACCGAGACATCCTCGACGCACTGGTTAGAGAGGACGAAACGGTCATTGAGGTTTGCGAGGACAGGGCCATTGCCGAAATGCGGTGTTATTTGAGCAAACGTTACGACTGCAACAAGATTTTTGCGGCCACCGGGGACAACCGGAACCAGCTCGTGCTGATGATGGTCATCGACATGGCAGTCTATCACATCTTCTGCATCCACAACCCGCAGAAACTTTCCCAGATACGCAAAGACCGCTACGAACGGGCAGTGGAATGGATGAAGGCGGTGGCCGACGAGGACATTTCAATCGAAGGGGCTCCGCTGCTGCCCGAGGAACAAAGGGC
>NZ_JAJKHN010000223.1:0-1129 GCF_020982715.1 Bacteroides sp. 1_1_30 | reverse complement strand
ATCGTCGAAATAGCGGAATCCTATAAAATGGCCGCCGGTTACCTGCGTATGGCCGGTGTGGAGTTCACGGAAGCCAGTGCCGCCATAGGCCTGCTGGGCAATATGGGGTTGAAAGGAACACTGGCGGGTACCTCGCTGCGGGCCATGTCCACCCGTTTTGCAAAGCCTACGAAAGAGGCCCGGGAGGTTTTGGACCGCCTGGGCGTCAAATTCACGGAAAAGCGGGACGTAGAGGGTGTGCGGGTGGAGAAGTTGCGCCCCATAGCGGACATCTTCGAGGAACTGAACAGGAAAGGCGCCTCAATGGCGGACATGCAGGCGATTTTTGGAAAAATCGGAGGGAATGCAGCTATGATGTTTGTCCGTAATTACGACCGGCTGCGTGCACTCAGGTCCCATAATAGAGGTTCCCAGGGAATATCGACTGAACTGGCACTTGTAAAGCAGGATACCACTAAGGGATTGTGGGCGCAGGTTACCTCCCAGTTGAGCGAGGGGTTCATGCGCGCGTTCGAGGTGATGGAACCCTCGGTACGTGCCGTTCTGCGTTCCTTTCTGGATAAATTCAAGGCTCCGGAATTTACCCGCGGACTGCTTTCTGTCGGAAACGCCCTGTTGGACATATTTACCGTCATAGGTAATATCGGGGCTTGGGTGGCACGCAACTTTCATTGGATAGAACCGCTTGCTTTTACGGGAGCGGTGGCTGTCCGGCTGTTCAAGGTGGCCGGTGCCCTGACCAATATCGGTATCGCCATGGGCTTTATCGGCAGACAATCGGCGGCGACGGCGGCCGTCGGCTCCGTACAGGGATTGTTGGATATGGGGAGTCCTAGCAAGATGTCTTTCGGACAAAAGAGGGCCATTGTCTCGGCCATGCAGTCCGCAGGCGTGACAGGACGGGGAGCTATGACGCGTACCTTGATGTCCGGAGGCGGTGTTGTCGGGGCGAAAGGTGTGCTGCAGTCGCTGTTCGCAACACAGGTGGCCACTGGTGGCAGCCTGACAGGCGCGGCTGCCTCCCTGAGTGCCATGGGCACGGGAGCGGTGGTTGCCACGGCGGGAATCGCCGCATTGGCCGGTGCTCTGGGCTGGGTGGCATATAAAACCTGGAAGATAAAGGAGGCGA
>NZ_JAJKHN010000222.1:0-1129 GCF_020982715.1 Bacteroides sp. 1_1_30 | reverse complement strand
ATCGTCGAAATAGCGGAATCCTATAAAATGGCCGCCGGTTACCTGCGTATGGCCGGTGTGGAGTTCACGGAAGCCAGCGCCGCCATAGGTCTGCTGGGCAACATGGGGTTGAAAGGCACACTGGCGGGTACCTCGCTGCGGGCCATGTCCACCCGTTTTGCCAAGCCTACGAAAGAGGGGCAGGAGGTTTTGGACCGCCTGGGCGTCAAATTCACGGAAAAGCGGGACGTGGAGGGTGTGCGGGTGGAGAAGTTGCGCCCCATGGCGGACATCTTCGAGGAGCTGAACAGGAAAGGTGCCTCAATGGCGGACATACAGGCGATTTTTGGAAAAATCGGGGGGAATGCGGCTATGATGTTTGTCCGTAATTACGACCGGCTGCGTGCACTCAGTTCCCATAATAGAGGTTCCCAGGGAATATCGGCGGAACTGGCACTTGTAAAGCAGGGTACCACTAAGGGATTGTGGGCGCAGGTTACCTCCCGGATGAGCGAAGGGTTCATGCACGCATTCGAGGTGCTGGAACCCTCGGTACGTGCCGTTCTGCGTTCCTTTCTGGATAAATTCAAGACTCCGGAATTTACCCGCGGACTGGTTTCTGTCGGAAACGCCCTGTTGGACATCTTTGCCGTCATAGGTAATATCGGGGTCTGGGTGGCACGCAATTTCCATTGGATAGAGCCGCTTGTTTTTACAGGAGCGGTGGCTGTCCGGCTGTTCAAGGTGGCCGGTGCCCTGACCAATATCGGTATCGCTATGGGCTTTATCGGCAAACAGTCAGCGGCGACGGCGGCCGTCGGCTCCGTACAGGGATTGTTGGATATGGGGAGTCCTAGCAAGATGTCTTTCGGACAAAAGAGGGCCATTGTCTCGGCCATGCAGTCCGCAGGCGTGGCAGGACGGGGAGCTATGACGCGTACCTTGATGTCCGGAGGCGGTGTTGTCGGAGCGAAAGGGGTATTGCAGTCGCTGTTCGCAACACAGGTGGCCACGGGTGGCAGCCTGACAGGCGCAGCCGCCTCTCTGAGTACCATGGGCACGGGGGCGGTTGCTGCCACGGCGGGAATCGCCGCATTGGCCGGTGCTCTGGGCTGGGTGGCATATAAAACCTGGAAGATAAAGGAGGCGA
>NZ_JAJKHN010000221.1:0-1154 GCF_020982715.1 Bacteroides sp. 1_1_30 | reverse complement strand
TTAGCCATGGTCTCGTGGGCTCGGAGATGTGTATAAGAGACAGGTTTATTATTACGCATTTCTACTAGGTTACAAAAAACATAATTCTCAATTAAAAAAACAATCAAAGATTCCGGAAAAGTTATATTTTATGAGCACTTATCCAGCACTCATATGGTATGTATTACCCTTTATAGAGCAACCAAGGATGCATGGAATATATGACTGGTTAAATGGCGAATTTGTTTTTTTTAATGTTTTGTATATTCCAGTTTCTTTTCTGTTGTTTGTATATTTCTTTGGCATTTGGGGTAAAAAGTCTGTTTCTCAAAATATTGAAGCTACTAAAAGTGCATTTTATGCCCCAAGTAAATTGTTAACAGAAGGAATATATGCAAGAGTTCAACATCCAATGATCATAGGGGATATATTAGGACATTTTTCTTTGGTGTTATTAACAGGTGGAATCTACACTTGCATTTTATTCCCTATATATGTATTTATAGATCTCTTTATGATAAAAATACAGGTTAAGTATTCTTTAGAACCATATTATAAATCAGAACTTATAGTTTATAGAAAGAAAACCCCTGTTCTCCTTGATCAAAAACTATTATTTATAGTTTTATTTATGGCATTGTTGGTTATTTGTAATTTTTTAAATTATACAAAAATAATATGATTTATTTTAGCTGGGCCACCCAAATTATTTTGGCCATAATTTCATTTCTTTGGTTGATTCCTTATTATATAGCATTTAAGGTTGGGAATCGTAAATATATGTCTAAAACACTAGATTTATCTTGCAATAATAGATATACATTAATGTATTATTCGGGCTTTTTTATATCTATTCTTTGGTATATTATGCCCTTCTTAAATCAACCTCGCTTCAAACTAAACATTTTTTCTTTGTTTGACATAAAAGTAATACTGTTGGAAAATGTTCTTTACAATATTATCCTTATTGCATTAATTGGATATTTTATGTCTGTTTGGGGTACTAAAGTGGTAAATTGTAATCTGCAAGCAACCAAAGATAGGTTTTTGCATCCTTCAAAGTTAATAACGGAAGGTCCCTATAAAAAAGTGAGAAATCCGATGATAATGGGAGATCTATTTTGTCATTTAAGTTTTATTCTTCTGCTTGGAGCCATACATACATTATGTTTATA
>NZ_JAJKHN010000220.1:0-1157 GCF_020982715.1 Bacteroides sp. 1_1_30 | reverse complement strand
AGGGCGGAACTGTATACAATTATGCCCTTTCAGGGCGCAAATTCAGATTGTCGTTTTTACGTAGGGCGTTGCCCTACGCTATATAATTAAGCCCTTTCAGGGCACTCCGCAAAATTATCATTTATCGTTCAAACAAATATTTTTTCTCCACAGCTTGCCGATAAGATTCAACCAATTCATTCATCACCTCTGCCACCGACTGTCGACGGGATATTATTGCCGAGACCTGGCCTATTTCCAGTTCACCTTCTTCCAAGTCACCTTCGAAGATACCTTTCTTAGCACGTCCGCGTCCGAGCAAAGTTCTTAATTCCTCGGAAGTTGCACCACTATCTTCAGCCTTCTCCACCGCTTCACGAAAAGCATTTTTTACCAATCGTGTCGGAGCCAGCTTTTTCAACAACAACTTAGTATCCCCTTCACCGAGACTCAAGCAATAATCTTTAAATACCGGACTCGCTGAACTTTCTTCAGTCAGCGCAAAACGTGTTCCTATTTGCACACCTTCCGCCCCCAACACCATAGCAGCCAGTATTCCTTCTCCTGTACCAATACCTCCCGCGGCTATCAAAGGCAATGTAGTAGCCTCACGCACAGCAGGAATCAAACAGAAAGTCGTTGTTTCCTCCCGTCCATTATGCCCTCCGGCTTCGAAACCTTCAGCTACTACTGCATCCACCCCGGCTTCTTCACATTTCACAGCAAAACGAGCAGATGAAACGACATGAACAACTATTATTCCACGCTCCTTCAACCATCCGGTCCACGTTTTCGGGTTTCCGGCAGAGGTAAAAACAATCTTCACTCCCTCTTCCACTACAATATTCATAATCTCTTCTATTTGGGGATACATCAAAGGGATATTCACTCCAAAGGGAAATTTTGTGGCCGCATTACATTTACGGATATGTTCACGTAAAGTGTCCGGATGCATAGAACCGGCACCGATCAATCCCAATCCGCCGGCATTGCTCACGGCAGAAGCAAGACGCCAACCGCTACACCACACCATACCACCTTGAATAATAGGATATTGAATACCCAGAAGGGAAGTAATTCTATTCATAATTAATAATTTATGGTTCTTCGTCAAATTTGGTGGTAAATTCTTTATCTCTTTATTTCCAAGTTAATAATTATCCCTTTTTACTCACTTT
>NZ_JAJKHN010000021.1:0-82731 GCF_020982715.1 Bacteroides sp. 1_1_30 | reverse complement strand
CATATCCACTACTCCTCTAAATGATGCCCTAAATGCTTTGATTTTAGCATTAAATGCTTCCGCTGCTGCATTTGTACGGCTCAGTCTGAAACCTTTATTATAAATCTCCACACGAGCATCTATTTCTGCTTGAGTCAAATGCGCAGGAAGTTCAATGGTAGTCCGCGGAGTTATTGCTACCAATACCATATCTCCCAAACCCTTTTTGTACTCTTTAATAACATTTTCAGTAAACTGACTGGATGAAATAACATCACGCATTATATTACCTTTTTTCATATCTCTAATTATTTTGTTTTTTATTTTACACACAAGCAGAATATACACTTCCCTATACAGGTTTAGATTGAGCTAAATCTTCCGATGTAGATTTGTTTTCCAAAGAGATATTGATCGCATTCATGCCTTTCACTCCACGCTCAAGGTCAAATGTTACGATATTATTTTCTGCAATATTGCCAATGACATTGTTTACATGAAAAAAGTATTTCTCAACACCTGAAAGGTCTTTAATAAAGCCAAATCCTCTTGACTCATTAAAAAACTCAACCCGTCCTCTCAAGATCGTTGGCTCCTCTTCTTCCTTTTTAGGAGTTGCTATAATTATTTCATCCGGATTAATTTCTTCCTTCTTTATATCCTCTGTCGGAGGAGTCGAAGTTATCATTCCGTTCTCATCTACATAGGCAATCATATCCTCAAAGCTATTTGAGCTGCCTGATAATTTCTTGCTTTCTTTCTTTTTCAGTTTTTCTTCTCGTTTAGCGAGTCTTTTCTTTTCATTTTCACGTTTACCAACTGTCATGGATTTTGCCATAGAATTTATATTTAGTTTTATATTAATTTTAAAGAGATTGTTATTTGTTGATTTCAAATAGTATAACTAGCTTTATTCAGCTTCTTACCCGTCAGTTTCTGAATATCATTAACGAGTTTACGCTCTTCCTGCGAGCAGAATGTCAGTGCTGTCCCTGTATTCCCGGCTCTTCCGGTACGTCCGATACGATGCACATACGTTTCCGGCACATCAGGAAGATCATAGTTGATAACTAAAGGAAGTTCGTTAATATCGATACCTCTGGCTGCAATATCAGTAGCCACCATCACACGTGTTTTACCCGACTTGAAATTGCCCAAAGCCAACTGCCGCGCTGCCTGACTTTTATTTCCATGAATCGCCTGGCTACCAATTCCCGCCTTGCCCAGTATCTTTACGATCTTATCAGCATTATGCTTCGTACGTGAAAATACCAACACCGACTGATCTTCTGATTTTTGCAAAATCGAAACCAGTAAAAGACTCTTTTCCTTTTTCTCTACGAAATAAACCATCTGTTCAATAGCATCCACAGTCGATGATTTCGGAGTTATGCTGATTCGTACAGGATTCTTCAACAAAGAATTCGTTAAAGAAATAATTGTATCAGGCATTGTAGCGGAGAAGAATAAAGTCTGTTTTTCTTTCGGAAGTTTTGGTAATATCCGCTTGATATCATGAATAAATCCCATATCAAGCATACGGTCTGCTTCATCAAGTACAAAATATTGTATCTTATCCAGATGGATATGTCCCTGATTCATCAAGTCAAGCAAACGTCCCGGTGTAGCAACCAGGATATCAATTCCTTTGTGTAACATGTCAACTTGAGGACGTTGATTTACTCCGCCAAAAATAACCCCATGCCGCACTTGGGTATATTTGGCATAATCATTAATGCATTCACTTATTTGCAAGGCAAGTTCACGGGTGGGCGTCAAAATCAACGCTTTAATCCCCCGGCACTTGGCTGCCTCTTTATTCATTTGCAAATGTTGTATAATGGGAATAGCAAACGAAGCAGTTTTACCTGTTCCCGTTTGCGCACAGCCTAATATATCTCTTTTTGCTAATGCAGCCGGAATTGCCTCTCCCTGAATGGGAGTGGGCACTGCATATCCTTTTTCTTCAATAGCTTTTAAAATCGGTTCGGTTATATTTAATTCTTTAAATGTCATAATTGTTGTTTTTGCTGTATCAAAACAGCTATTAATTTATATTGTAAAGGGACTGACAAACTCCATCATGGGAATGAAAATCCCGTAGGTTAAGCCAGTTTATGGGTTGCCAAGAAAAACTCGCGCTCCAGTGTACTCATTACTTCTTTTACACTACTGATTTTTTCAGCGAGAAAAGCATTGCTACCGGCAAAAGCATAGCCTTTTTTCATATTTCCTTTGGCTGCATTATATAAAGCCTTAATAATGCAATAAGGGCTTTTTGTATAATCACATGTTTTGATACAATGGAATGAGCAACTCTTAGGCCTCTCCAGTCCACTATTCACATTGTGAATAAATTCCCCGTCAATAGCTCGTCCTGGCATTCCCACAGGACTTTCAATAATAAGAACATCTTCGGACTTGGAGTGAATATATACTTCCTTGAACGTCTCGGACGCGTCACATTCCTGGGTGGTAACAAATATACTTCCCATTTGTACCCCTGCAGCTCCCAGTCCCATAAAATGTGCAATATCTTCACCCGTCGAAATGCCGCCGGCGGCAATCACCGGAATCTGTTTCTGTTCTTTATAGCTGGATGCAATCATTACCACTTCCGGAATCAAAGTTTCCAAAGCATAATGCTGATCCTGTAATTGTTCTTTTTTGAATCCTAAATGTCCACCGGCTTTAGGCCCCTCCACCACGATTGCATCGGGCAGATAATTATAGTTCTTCTGCCATTTATCGCAGATGATTTTGGCTGCTCGTGAAGAAGATACAATAGGCACTAGCTTGGTTGTACTCTCTGGAGTCAGATATGAAGGCAGGTCGAGTGGAAGCCCGGCACCGGAAAATACCACATCAATCTTTTCCTCGATTGCGGTGCGCACCATATCCGCATAATTCGATAAAGCAACCATGACGTTTACGCCAATAATACCTTTTGTTTTCGCACGTGCTTTCCGGATTTCCTCTTTCAGCCCGTTAATACATTTTTCAGGATAAGTACCTTTCCCTTTGGGGTATAACAAACCTAAACCTGCGCATGATATAACGCCTACTCCTCCTTCGTTTGCTACTGCCGAAGCCAAACCCGAGAGCGAGATACCTACTCCCATTCCACCTTGTATTACAGGTGTTTTTATCTCAATATTTCCTATAAAGAATGATTTCATATGTTTTATTTTGCTTTAGAGCAATTGAACAAGATAAACAGTGAGTGTGAGCACACTTTATCCAAGCGCTCAAGATTGGCCCTGTCATTGACTATTTGCCTTGTTGGGTGTAATTTATTAAACCTTTACTCCTGACTTCTTCAAGAGTATTGTGTATTACAAAAAAGTCTAATAAATCTATTTTCAGAATGGAAAGTGCAGGAGTAGATATTCCTGATATTGCACAGAAAAAGAGCCAGAATTAGCAGAACTTAAATGTAATATGATTTTTTGTCTTCCCCTGTGTCAATCAGAAGATTCCTCCGTTGAATCATGAAACGAAAATAACTTATTAAATAAAAGCAGAAGATAATATCTTCTGCTTTTATTCGGATATTAATATCTTCTAGAGTTATTATAACCACCACGGCCACCACCGTTAGACGGTCTTTCAGTACGAGGACGTGCCACGCTTACTGAAATAACTTTCTGGTCGTATTCAACTCCATTCAGTTCGTCAATTGCTTTTTGTCCTTCTGTATCATTCGGCATTTCTACGAAAGCAAATCCTCTGGATCTACCAGTTTCTCTGTCAAAAATTACTTTAGCTGAAGAAACTTCTCCAAACTCTGCAAATAAATTTGTTAAGTCAGCATCATTAGTGCCATAGCTTAAACCTGAAATGTAAATGTTCATTTAAAATTTTATTAAAATAAATACTAATTTGGAGTGAGGAGGATAATTAAAGACAAGGACTGCTTGCTAATAAAATATTATAAAGAAGAACTATACGATAATGATTCGTAACTCAAACTCTTGGTACAAAGGTAACACAATAAATCAGAATAATACATTTATACCCGTTCTTTTTCGGAAGAAAGACGATAATTATCATTTATTAGCACACAATTCATCCTAAATCGGCGAGATACACAATTTTGCCTCTCATTCTTGATATTCTCTTGTAATATATCTACTTTTGCCATTACATAAATTATCAAGTCCCACTTTATGGATGTCAGAATAGAACCAAGTTGGAAACAACAATTACAAGAAGAATTTGACAAACCATACTTCGAAAAGTTGGTTACATTCGTCAAAGATGAATATAAACGGGCACACGTCCTCCCTCTTGGACATCAGATTTTTCATATATTCAATTCCTGTCCCTTCGAAAAAGTAAAAGTAGTTATCCTTGGACAGGACCCTTATCCCAATCCCGGACAATATTATGGAGTCTGTTTTTCTGTACCTGATGGAGTAACTATCCCTGGTTCACTAAGCAACATCTTCAAAGAAATACACCAAGATTTGGGAAAGCCAATTCCAACTTCCGGTAATTTGGATCGTTGGGTAGCTCAAGGTGTATTCCCGCTAAACTCTGTTCTTACTGTACGTGCGCACGAAACCGGTTCTCACCGAAATATGGGTTGGGAAATCTTCACAGACGCAGTTATCAGGAAACTAAGTGAAAAACGGGAGAATTTGATATTTATGCTTTGGGGAAGTTATGCGAAAGAGAAATTATCTTTGATAGATAGCAACAAACATCTGGTACTAACCACTGTTCATCCCTCTCCCCGCTCTGCCGAATATGGTTTCTTCGGTTGCAAGCACTTCAGCAAAGCCAATGCTTTCTTGCATAGTAAGGGAATAGAAGAAATTGATTGGTAAATAAATGATTTCTCAAAACAAACTATCAGTACCCAGAAACATTCGCCATGAATAAATCAAACGATATCACCCGAGAAGAAATGTGGGCCAAGCAATGCTTGTCTGCTACCGATATTGATTACGCCGTGTGGGAACGGGATAAATCCATACTTCACCAACTTTCAAAAATCTGTCACAACTGCACATTTGTTGTCGATGTTTACAAATGCAATTACACGTATGCATCCTCGAATTTCGTTGATTTACTGGGGTATGACAGTCACAAGATAGAAACTTTGGAAAAGCAGGGAGATTATTTAGAATCACGTATTCATCCGGACGACCGTGCGCAACTGGCAGCATTACAGGTCACGTTAAGCCAGTTCATTTACAGTCTGCCTCTCGAACAGCGAAACGACTATTCCAACATTTACAGTTTCCGTATACTCAATGCCAAGCAGCAATATATACGTGTCACTAGCCGACATCAAGTTTTGGAACAAGACCGTAACGGCAAAGCATGGCTCGTAATAGGCAATATGGATATTTCACCCGACCAAAAACATTCCGAAACAGTAGACTGCACTGTCCTAAATCTGAAGAACGGGGAATTCTTCTCTCCTTCCTCTTTGCTAATGCCTTCTTCGCTCAACCTCACTAATCGGGAAATAGAGATATTACGGCTTATTCAAAAAGGGTTGTTAAGTAAAGAGATTGCAGACAAGCTATGTATCAGTATTCACACTGTCAATATTCACCGGCAGAACCTGTTACGCAAATTAGGTGTGCAAAATTCTATCGAAGCCATTCGTTTGGGACAGGAAACCGGACTACTAAGTTAATTAACCCATACGCCTTTTCCTGAAGCTACCAGTCTGTCTAAGGCACCCATTCCACCACACCCACCGCCGGATGCAATCTTCTCCATTCCTCAAATTCCGGATAACTACGTACACCATCCTGAATCACAGCTTGATAATACTCCACTCCCATAATTTTTTCCGTATCAGGCGTTTCGTATTTCAATTTCAGGATAGCCAGTCTCATTTCATCTGTCAATACCGCAGAAATGCGTTCGGCCACCCTTTCAAAGTAGCCATCATAACGAGAGCCTTCTTGGATATGAATCATATCCATTTGCCAAAGTTCTCCCTCCATATCCTGATACCATGCATGCCACTCTATACACGCTTCTGCTGTATGTAATAAATTCGTATATTCAATCTTCTTTACGGACGTATTTTCCGCCAATTCAGCCATCGCCCGAAAGCTGGCAGACAAATCCAAAGGAGAAGTATAAATATGAAAATCAATATCCCGATGTTTCATCAATAATCCTGTACGCAACGAACCTACCAGATTCACTTTGGCACCAATCCCCTCCCATATCCGAACAATACGGGTATCCTCTATAATCTCCCAAGCTTTCTGCTGGTTACGTTTTGCCAATTCAAGAATATTCATCTTTTCCTTATTAAGTAAGTATGCAAAAATAGGAAAAAGGATACATATATAGCTATAAATAACTATTTAATCCCTTAATGGGTTGAGCTAACTTTGCCTGCAATTTCAATTCTTCATCATACAACTAAAAAGAGATTATGATATTCAATCAAACAGAGAAACAGGAAAAAGAGTATTTACAGCAAGTCATAACCACTATCCATGATACGATTAACACTACCAGTACTTCCGTCAAAGAGCATATAGACACCCTGCAGGAGTACAAGGATTATCTATGGTCGAACAAAGATATCGATCCCCACGAAATCCGTTCCATGCGCGAAAGCATATTAAATCATTTTGCATTAGGTGAAAATGTAATTGACAAACGCAGGCGACTAAGCAAAATACTGGATATCCCCTATTTCGGACGAATCGACTTTCAGGAAAAGAAAAACAAAAGCCAAGTTAGTCCGATCTATATAGGAATACATACTTTCTATGACCTCAATCAAAAAAAGAATCTGATTTACGATTGGCGAGCTCCTATTTCAAGCATGTTCTACGATCATGAATTAGGCGAGGCGTTCTACTCCTCTCCGGCAGGCAAAATTAACGGAGCGATCTCACTCAAACGCCAATATCGTATTCGCAAAGGAAAAATGGAGTACATGATTGAAAGTTCCGTAACTGTTCATGACGATATTCTGCAAAAAGAACTATGTTCCAATGCCGACAATAAAATGAAAAATATCGTCACGACAATTCAGAGGGAACAGAATCAGATCATCCGTAATGAAAACGCTTCTGTACTTATTATACAAGGTGTTGCCGGTTCAGGAAAAACCTCTATCGCCCTCCATCGTATTGCCTACCTGCTTTATGCACAGAAAGGACAGATTTCTTCCAAAGACATATTAATCATCTCCCCCAATAAAGTATTTGCCGATTACATTTCTAATGTACTTCCGGAACTTGGCGAAGAGACCGTTCCCGAAACCAGCATGGAGCAAATTCTGTCGGATGTAATTGACAACAAATATAAACACCAGAATTTCTTCGAACAGGTGACGGAACTATTAGAAAACCCGACACCCGACTTTATCGAACGGATACAATACAAAGCCTCCTTCAAGTTTATATCACTACTTGACAAATTCATCCTTTATATGGAAAACAACTATTTCAAAGCAACAGATGTAAAACTCACCAAATACATCACTATTCCTGCTGAATTTATTAACGAACAGTTCAAACGATTCCACCGCTATCCCATACGTCAACGATTTGAGACTATGACAGATTACATTCTGGAAATGATGCAACTACAATATAATCTCACAGTTAGCACTCCGGAGAAAAACCAACTAAAGAAAGAGATAAAAAAGATGTTCGCGGGAAATAACGATCTCCAAATCTATAAAGACTTTTTTGAGTGGATCGGAAAACCGGAGATGTTCAAGACACGCAAAAACCGCATACTAGAGTATGCGGACTTAGCTCCTTTGGCTTATCTGCATATCGCATTAAATGGGAACAACGCTCAATCTTATGTCAAACACCTTCTGATAGACGAAATGCAAGACTATTCTCCCATACAATACAAAGTGATTCAAAAACTTTATCCGTGTCGAAAAACAATTCTTGGAGACGCTTCACAATCCGTCAATCCTTATGGATCTTCCACTGCCAGTATGATTCAAAAAGCATTTGCAACAGGAGAAATTATGAAACTTTGCAAAAGCTATCGTTCTACTTTTGAGATTACCAGTTTTGCACAAAAAATTCAATCGAACAATGAATTAGAACCGATTATGAGACATGGGGAACACCCCAAGATTCTTCCATTCAAAAATACAGAAGAAGAGATCCAAGGTATTGCGGATTTAGTAAACTCCTTCAGGAACTCCCATTATACCTCATTAGGGATTATCTGCAAAACAGAATCCCAAGCAAAAGAACTTGTTCAAAAGCTCCAGATATATGCAAACGACATCTCACTTTTGTCCAATCAAAGTTCTGCTTATGTAAGAGGAATTATCATCACTTCCGCCCATATGGCGAAAGGACTGGAATTTGACGAAGTAATCATTCCGCAAACAGATGATAAGAACTATCATTCCAATATTGATAAAAGTATGCTTTATGTGGCAGCCACAAGGGCTATGCACAAGCTAACTTTGACTTATTCTGTTTCTTCACCCAGTTGTCGATTCCTGTAATAGAATATAACATCAAAAATTAATTGAGAGAAAAAGAACAACCAATCTCCTATTATTACCTATTTTTGTACAATGAAAAATAAAGGAATGAAATACGAGTTTACCGCAAAAGTATGGAACTACTCATCGACTGTTGGAACGGGCGGTTGGCACATAGCCTGCCTGCCGAAAGAGATGTCCAAAGAAATAAGAGAGAATCTCGGATTCTTAGAGGAAGGCTGGGGACGGTTGAAGATGACGGCCAAAACAGGCAATACCCAATGGGAAACCGCAATCTGGTTTGACACCAAACTTGATACTTATTTACTTCCTCTCAAAGCGGAAATCAGAAAAAAGGAAAAGATCACAACTGATAAAGAAATAGAGATTATGATTTGGATTTAAAACAAACGATAAGAAGAACTACCCGCAAAACAAGAGCCGCTTGAACAATCTCAAACGGCTCCGTAACTCCTTTAACAACATGGTTATCGAGCTAATACAACCACCGGTCTATATTCCTTTTTTCTGCACTGAACTCCACTCCAACTTTAACCAACTCACGCCCGTCTACCTGATAAGGTATCAGATAGCCTTTTTCATCAATCTGCTGCAAAGCCTGTTCGGCAGTACCATTCAGTTTAAATTCAAATACATAAATATACTTCGGAGTTTTCACCACTGCATCCGCCCGTCCGCGGGCACTACGAACCTCTGCTCCGGTAAATTGCCCCATCAGTTTGAAAACTAAATAAAATACAACCTGATAATGTCGTTCGGTCTTTTCATTCAGTTCATAAGGGAAATCTGCGAAGAAAGCCTGCAAGCGGGTAAGAAAAGCATCAACATCACCACTCTCCAATTCACGTACAAATTTACCAAGATAAAAACCCCGTTCATCATCTACCACTGATGTGTAATAAGGAACCAAAAAATCCATAAATCCATATCGTACTTCATCATTGGGAAATTTCAGCAGGTAGTTTCCAAAACGCTTGTCATACCCCTTTATAGTCAAATAGCCACTCTGATAAATCAACGGAATCGGATTATTAGCATCTACCCTATATTCCATAAACGAAGAAGCATTAGCTTCTACCCCATCAATCAACGTACGCAAATCATACTCACTCTTTTTAAGCAGTTCGACTAAAAAAGTAGGAGTACCGGTTTGGAACCAATAGTTACTAAACTTATACCCGTCAAAAACGTTAAGCACACTGAATGGATTGAATACTCCTTCCGCAAACTCACAAAAATGATAACCGTCATATAAAGCCGTCATCTTGTTCAATGTTTCTTCATAAGTCAGTTCATTTGTTTCTGCCAATCGATTCAGTTCAGGAATAAAAGTATCCTCCAATTCTTGTCGTGTAATACCACAAATCGTGGCATACTGCGGCTTCATACTGATATCATTCAGTTGATTCAAATCACTGAACACACTGACTTGCGCAAACTTAGTCACACCGGTAAGGAAAACAAAACGAAGATAACGGTCTGAACTTTTCAGCACACCATAGAACGCCTTCAATGTCTTACGATAGTCATCAAGTAAAGCACCATCATCCAACGCCTGTAACAAAGGCTTATCATATTCATCAACCAAGACTACAACTCCACGACCAGACTGTTCACAGGCACGACGAATTACACCTGCAAAACGTCCCGAAAGAGTTTCCTCATCCTCTCCTTTACCATATTTCAGTTCCCATTGCGTCAACTGCCTGCTAAGAATTTCGACTAAAGCCTGGGGAGAATCATATTTTTCCGCGTTTAAATCCAAATGAAATACCGGATATGTCTTCCATTCCTTTTCCATATCAGCTATGGCCAACCCTTCAAATAATTCTTTCTTACCTTCGAAATAAGCTTCAAAAGTAGAAAGAAGAAGACTCTTGCCAAAACGACGAGGACGACTTAAAAAATAAGGAGTCTCCGTTGAAGCAATTCTCCATACAAGAGCAGTCTTATCCACATAAAGATAATCTCCTTCGCGAAGTTTCTCAAAAGTCTGTATTCCAATAGGAAGTTTACGTAATATCCCGTCCATGATTTTTCCTCTATTTTGATTATTCAAAGATACGCATTTCCATGGGAATACACATACAAACTCCACAAAAAAGTACACAGTTTCACAGACAGCACTACCATGACTCCATTTTTCATCAAAACTAACTTTGTACCAGACAAACAACATCTCACTTCCTCTTCACTTTGCAAATCCAACACACAATAACCAGAACCAACAAAATAATCCCGTACCAATACCCACTTCCGATTATCCTATTAGTAGTTTTCTCAACTCCCGTTTTATGAATCTCTGTCTTAGCACTCATATCCGATAAGCTCACAGACTGTGAATTCACTTCTTGAAGAAGTTGTTTCTCATTAACGTTTTTCCTATCCACCACAGTCTTCACCACCCTCCCAGCCTTCAACCCAAGCGTATCCACAGGAAACACAAACAACACTTGCTCGATATGCTCTTCTACCACCTCCGAATCCTTTTCCAAAGCAGCCTTATTTTTAACAAGACTTTTCCCGGAACTACTATTCAAGCTTGAATCAACCCTAACATCACTCTCCCTGTTTACTACCTCTTTCTTACTCCTACACCCCGACAACAACACCGGCACAACTAAAACCACCAGCAACACAAACAGCAATTCCCTCCCACTCCTCAAAAACTCCTTCACATCAAAACAGGGACAAACCTTCACATATTCATAAGGTTCAATCACTCCGTCACCATTCAAATCCGGTGAAGTATCCCGATGTCCCAACACTTGGAGAATATTATATTCCCGCTGCAAATCCATAATAATCTGATAAAGCACCCGTTTTTGAGCATTCGTCCGGGTATCTGCCGGACGCCCGTTCTCATCCAATCCGCCGATATAACATATCCCGATACTTCGTTTATTCCAACCTTTACAATGAGCACCGGCCAGAGAAACATCCCGCCCCTTTTCCAATTTCCCATCCAAACGGACCACATAGTGATACCCGATACCGTTGAACCCACGTTCCCGGTGCCAACGGTCAATATCTGTGGCAGTAAAATCCTGCCCGGCTTTCGTAGCCGAACAATGTACTATGATAGAATCTATATTTCTCATGATAATTCATTATTAGTTCAAACGCACCAGTTAATAATCCGAAGGTGGCATACGCTTCACGCACCCTCTAATCTCACACTTCTTCACTTCCGACTCCTTCTGTATCAACTCCACTTCATGACATTTATGTATCCAGTCAATCTTCTCTTCCTGCTCCTTGCGAAGTTCAATATAAAGCCCGTCTATCTTCTCGTCACGTTGAGTCAGCCGTTCTTCCAGCCAGTCCACCTTTTTACGGCGATTTTCTTCTTCCATACTGTTCACGGACGCTTCCTCTTTCCGTGCATCCGTCTTACGGCAAGTGATATACCTCACTAACCATTTCACAGCTTCCAAACCACCCATAGCGGTAATAAAAGCAAGGATTGTAGTTATTTGCATATTCAATCATTTTTACGTAGTTATAAAGAAAGAATGAGGCCGAAGCCCCATTCCATACAAACCAGACAGTTCTCAACGGCTCATGAATCAAGCAGCCGGATCCGGTGCTTCACCATTACCACCCGAACCACCATCCGGATCCGGAGTTTCACCCCCATCATCCGAACCGTCACCAATGCTACCCGAATCATTAATATGATCCAAATCCTTGAACTTCAATCCATCCGAACGGGTAGTCGTCCCGGTAAACAGGCGAATGTCCGAGTTGGCACGAAAACAGATACGAAGTCCTGAAATATTAGCGATTGTAAAATCTTCCGCCTTCTCCGTCCCTTTGCTTTGAGCGGAAAGGTAAAAATATCCCAGACCGGCGATATTTACCGAACGACCACCCAGCAATGTCTTTCTCAATAACGTACGGAAATCCTTCAATACACTAATCGTTTCACCCTCGCTAACACCAGAAGCAGACGCAATCTCCTTTGCAAACTCATCCAGCGTCGCACTTGTATCATACTGATAAGAAATCACCGGATACACTTTCTTTCCTGCTTCTTTATTTGTAGGGTCACACAGGCGAGACACCCTTCTAAATCTAATAGCCATACTACTTTTCTTTTTTTAATGAATACTGTTTTAATTATCACTTCGCTAACGTTAACGATGCAAAGATGCAGCATCTTCCACGGAGATGAAACGACACCAAACAGCCTCATCAGAAAAGTACTAAAAAGCATTTCAGACACATACAGCCACACATAGAGGAACTAAATAAACGACAAGAAAACGACGAAAAGCAGAAAAAAGCGACAAAATCAATACCTGGGGGAGAATAATAAATAAACAAATATATTCAAACTAATAAATATCATAATAAAAAAGTGCACCTTCTTCCCCACCGGAAAAAAGATGCACACACAAACAAAACAAACAATAGGCTACCTTCACAGGCAGCGGAAAAGTCATGATTCCATTTTTCCTATGCCACTATTATATATCATCATACTTATTTAATAAATAACCGGTAACTTCACCTATAGAAGAGGGTTCTTTCAATAATACTTGCTTGTCCTCTCCCAACAAATATATCGAAGGAAGAGAACGCAAAAAATATAGTTCTTTTTCAGTCAACACCTTCCTGACATCATAACCGTTTATCCACACAGAAGGAAGAGACTGCTGATATTCTTTCCACGCATCCATTTCACCTTCCGTACAAATTGTAACAAGAGCAAGTTGCGATAGGGATAGTCCACTATGTTGCAAGAAGGAATTTATTACCGATGATTCAGACAGTTCCATCATTGATTGCCGACAATAAATACAATCCGGATCATAAAACAGTAATAACGTATATTTAGCGGAAATATCCCATAGTTTTTGAAATTCTCCCGTAGAAAGAATGAAAGTAAAATCAGCAGCTTTTATCCCTATCCGGTTCTTTTTAAGCATTTTCAATTGATACAAGGGACGTATACGCATCATTCCATCTAAATGTCCGGATGTTAATACTTCCTCCAATACTGAAATATAATAACTATCATTCCGTAGTGACGAATCAGGTTCATATAGATGATGCTCCAACCGTTGTAGAAACCAACGGTTTACCACCTTATTAACTTTAGTCTTCAACACCAATCTCCTGATATTTTCACAAGCCCTTTCCTCTGTCAGTTCCGACAATTGAGAAAGATAATCCACCAACATCCTTTCTGTAGTGGCAGAGCTGCTTAACCGGATAGTATCTGTAAAATCATACGTATCCCAAAAGCGCTCTATCAGTATGCTGTCTTTTTGTTGCTTTGCCATAGCATTTGATTTACCAGAATTGGCAGAACAAGTACATAAAAGTAAAAACACGCCTAAAGTAATATAAAGAAGTCTTATATATTTCTGATGGATTACCAATCTTAAAAGGTGTAATAACCTTAATCTTCGTTTATTCATAATTCTACAAGTTCAAGCACAATTCATTACACCATTTGACATACTCGTTTTCTCCACCGCAAATCCTTTCCGGCACTTTCATTTCTATACATTCATTCCCGACATATATCCGGCTCATCTCGAATATTTCCATCAGACAATCATCCGATATACACATACAAAAACATATAATATCCGGATTATCATATTTCACGATTTTAATCCCCGGATAAAGTAAAGACAGATAAAAAGCAGAATATCCGAATGCTTTCCATGAATCCTCTAGACAATACAAATAAACAGAGCCTCGATTATCACCTTCTTTTTCCAAAATATCGTTTAATATATTCATCCTCATATCTCCTTTCACTCTTAACACTATTTGAATTATCCTTCCTGACGTATCCGAAGTTCAAAATATCCATTCCTACCAAACAGACGCACCTTTCCTTCACGTGCATTGCCTGTGCCATTTTCCTTTACATGGACAAAAATGTAATCATTAGCAGAGTCTAACTGCGGATAAATAATAGCACCTTCGTGCCGTTGTTCAGCTATCCCGATCCAATCACATGAATCGAACACTTCCCCGTAATTCGTATATAACATAGGAAGCACTGTATATGACCGACCGATAGAGGAATGACGTTCAACAGTTACCGTTTTTTGTAGAACACCATATTGGATAATACTCGTAAAAGAGTATTCCGTACCTGCGACTTCACTCGATTCCGTGAAACACAAGTCCATCTCGACGGGATTATCAGGAGTATCATTACAAACTGTTTCCCCCGTTATTTCTGTCCCATTTGCTTTCACCGTTATCAATCCACGCTGAAGATTAGGATAATCCGGATCAAACATGGTGTAACCTTCCAATGATTCATCCCGGATGCACCGGTAGAAATGACCTAACACAAAAGAATTCAAGATTTCATTACTGTATATAATCCAACGGGAATTTTCAAATCCCATCTGATAACCATTCTGCAAATAATTCTCTTGATAATCATGTGTACCATTATACTCTAATAACATGAATGCTTCCATATCATTAGTAAATCCATTCTTTTCTGCATTCTCGAATGAATTAGCGCCAAATCCCGTAACACTCCGGATATTCAGTTTATAGTAATCATTGCCTACAATTGAAGTCAACGGAACTTTTTCTCCTGTAGCATCATCTATTGTACATAGACGGAGTTTATAGTATCCTTCCCTTTCTGTCCCATCCGCTGCCGTATATTTTCCATGTACAACGATGTGAAATCCTTTATGCGCATCCAACCCCATTTTCCGAATCTGATACAGATAAATAGGATTTGACGAAGGAGCAAGGCTACTGACGGACAAAGTGGACGGACTGGTATAATCCACGTCTGCCAATACAGAGGCTGACACAGGACAACCCAACCAATTTATTGAAATCAATTCAAAATTGTTGTCTGCCACTCCCACACTGAATTTCGCAACATTCCGTTTTAAACTGAAACCATTGCTACCGTCACTTTCCATCGCATTACGAATAGCTATCATGTTGAGTGATGAAAGAGTTATGCGCCTGGTAGCCATTACAAAGGGTGGTTTTACAAGTGCTTTCGTACTTGTGCATATCCTGCTTTCCAAGTCCTGTAAAGTATGTATTGTCCCTGCTTCCATCGGATAATTAGCTATCAGATACAATGTATGCTCTCCTGTCGCCGAAGGAATGTTTACTGTCGTCTTATATTCATTTCCAGTCCATTCCAATACAGGATGCTGATGATAAACAATTTTTCCGTCATGATTGAATATCAGAAAATCCATACTTTCAACCTTTGCTTCATCGGCAGGGGTACCTGTTCCCCGCGTATACACAACAGACTCTTGTTGCACACTTAGTTTCAAAACCATTTGCTCCTGTACTTCTGTTGTATCGTTAATATCCGACATTTCATCACTATTGCAAGCCCCCAAAGAGAAAAGCAATACAAACAGGCACCCCCTTTTTTCGGACACAACGTTCGTAAATGATAGAAAGATTTGATTGATAACAAGTTAGATAATGACACACGTACGGATTTATTTGTATAAACATTATTTCGCTAAGGAAACTACTCTTTTCATGTAGGTTTCTATGTAGGTTAATTAATACCAATTGATTCCTACTAATACGAATTAATAATAAGCCATTAACTAACTCGTTATCAATCTATGTATACGATTAACATTAGGGGTAAGCAGAACCCGAAAGACACCAAGATGGTCAAGCTGGAGATGATTTTCTTCAAGACCGGTTACGCCCGTGTGCCGAAGGTTATAAACATTACAGGGCTATTAAAAGACTGGGATGTCAAGTCTCAGAGTTTCCGTATAGGGAGTGCGGAAGCCACTACCAAGAACAAACTGCTTTTCGATTTGCGAACCAAATATCTGCATGTCGCTGATACCTGGGAGATGGAAGGCAGAAACTGGTCGCCCGTCCAGTTGTCACATTGCTTCGATGAAATCAAGGCGGCAAAACCCGAGGTCAAAGTAAAGAGCGTCCAGCAGATGATCGATTATCTTGAAGAGACATTCAAAAACAAGAAACGCATCAAGAACGGGCAGATCGTCGATAGTACGACCAATGCCAAACGGTATGTCTATCTCAAGCGTGAACTGCAGGCGTTTACAAAAGAAAAATATGCAAAAGCCTTTTCCTCTTATTTCTTTGCTGACATTACAGAAGAGTTTCTTCTTGACTTTGCATTTTGGCTTAAAGAAAGAGGTATCAGAAACGGCAACAAGGCCGGACTCACGCACAAATTGAGGTTGCTCCGTGCCGTATGCAGGCAGGCGGAAAAGAAAGAGATGTACGGGGTGAATATGGAGAACTTCCTCTGTCTCGGTGATGATATCAATTGGCCGGAAAGCACTTCAAGAGCAGTCCCGGAAACAGTCATAGCAAAAATTGCAAATGTTGACCGTACCCTGTTTACGAAGAAAGAGCAGTTGCATCTTGATTTGTTCCTGTTCAGCTACTATACCGGAGGTATGGCGAATGTCGATGTCTGTAACCTGACATGGGATTTGGTCCAGGAAGACCGCATCGTCTATGAACGTATCAAGTTTCCCAAAACAGCCAAGCCGGAGCTTCTCAGCAAAGCAAAAGCCATCATGAATAAATACCGTGGGCAAAGTTACGGAAATTATGTATTTCCTGTTTTTACACATAAACACACGACCACTTCCAAGAAGACTACACGTGTCAAGCAAATTTCCACACGTCTTTCACAAACCTTGACGAAAGCATGCAAGATACTACGCATTAAAGAAAACATCACCTGGTATTCCGCCCGTGGTTCTTTCATATCAAAGATGGTAGATGCCGGTAACAATCCATATGTGATTGCAGAGATGACGGGCAACAGTCCATTGACCATCTATAAGCACTACTACAAGAATACGAAACGGGAAGAAATCAAACGGCAAATGGAAGAAATGTTCTGATTGTGCATGTCCATATACTCGCAAATTCCTTGGCAATTCCCCTGCAATCCTCCGGAATACGGAGGATTTTCTGTGTTGGTGAATAATCACACTCTACAATGGGTGTTAAATCTTACTGATTACCAGAAAGATAGTTATTATATTGACAAAATCGCTTTTATTTTCGAATAATTTCACTACCTTTGTAATCAATAACTTAAATAGAATTTATATGAAAGAATTGGTTTCAAAAATACAGGAAGTATATGCTACATTCTCCACGGATGCGGCACTTCAGATTGAAAAAGGCAACAAGGCCGCAGGTACCCGTGCCCGCAAGGCTTCGTTGGAACTGGAAAAATTGATGAAGGAGTTTCGCAAGGTTTCTTTGGAAGAATCCAAGAAATAGCCTTAACACATCGGCCGTTGTCATATAATGGCCGGTTCTTCTGCAGATACGGCATAAAAAGTGTATTGGCAGAACGACATAATAAAAAACGGAAAGCGTTAACTTTTGTCATGCATCGAAATCTGGTAAAATTCACTTATCCGCAGGACAAACAGTTTTCGCCTATGCTTTTGCGTGGGCTTAACTTGTTTGCGGATAGGTTTACCAGAACCTCGGTGCTACGGGTTATGTCCCACGCTTTTTGGTCTTGGTATACTGAACGCTTGACGGGACTCAAGCCAAATACGGAGATATTATGAATGACATGAATCTGATGGATGAACTTATGAAAATTCCTGCTGATGCGACTGCCGCCACAGTACAAGGCATAGAAATGCTGCTTATCGATAAAAATAAGGCGGAGTCTTTATTGGAATCGGATCCTAATGACAACGCCATCCACGAATGCCTTTTAAGCAACGGCCGTTTCCTGTTCCAATCGGACAATGCCAACCTCGTTGCCCTGTATAAAGTAACAAGAGCATCTGAATAACGCTCCTGTTGCATATAATCACCTTATTTATCTGATTTCATCCTTTCTACAAAGGCTTTTGACGGTTTGAATGCCGGGATATTGTGGGCAGGCACTATTATCGTGGTATTCCTGCTTATGTTGCGTGCCGTCTTTTCCGCACGGTATTTGATGATAAAAGAACCGAAGCCGCGAAGATAAATCTCCTCGCCGTTTATCATGGCAGACTTTACGCTATCCATGAATCCTTCAACAATTTGCAACACGACCTGCTTCTCCAGACCGGTCTGCATTGCTATTTCCCTGACGATATCCGCTTTTGTCATATCAATTCTTGATTAAATACTGTCAATCCGGTTACAAAGATACATCATTTTCTGAAATATCCTCTTTTTATAAGCACATATAACAAACATTAGCCGGTGTCGGTCTCTACTCTTTCGATACAAATAGTATCGAAGTATGAAACTGACACTCAACCGCAAATTCAAAGGCCAGACCTACACTATAGGCGACCTGTCTATCGATGGCAAGTTTTTCTGTAACACCATCGAAGATGTCGTGAGGGAACTTCCGGCAACCTGTCCGGACACTTCCTGTGGTCGCTCCTGTACCTGCGCGGAAAAAGTCTATGCCAAGACAGCCATTCCTGCCGGGACTTATAAAGTCACCCTTCAGTACAGTCCCAGGTACAAGAAGAAAATGCCATATCTGCATGATGTGCCACATTTCCTCGGCATCTTGGTCCACTCCGGCAATACAGAAGTCGATTCCGCCGGCTGTATCATCGTGGGAAAGAATACTGTCAAAGGAAAAGTTTTGGAATCCCGTGCCACTTTCCAAGAACTGTATGCCATACTCGAGTCCGAAGCGGACATAACCATTCAGATTATATAAAGCGAATGGCGATCAACAGGCTCAAACCACCCAGAAACCTGCGCATCGAGTTCAAACCGTCCCCACGGCAATATGAACTCTGGAAACTCTTGCAGCCAAACTATTGTCCCCATTGTGGCGGGGAGATCGAGCAAATCCTTGTTGGCTATGATCAGCAAGGTAACCCGCAGTACAGGCCGCAGTGCAGGCATTGCAAGTCGCAGAACCTGCCGCAGCTGATACTGGGAGGCGGAGCGGCAGGCGGCGGGAAAGCAGCACCGTTGGATTCAACGGTATGTACTCCTTTCGGTTTCCGCAAAGTTCGGGATTTGAAAGTCGGGGACATCATATCCTCTGCCACAACCGGAGGGCAGCAACGGATAATCTGGCTACACCCTGTTGAAAGACATGATTACTACCGTATCCACTTTATCGACGGGACATATTTCGACTGTTCCGCGGGACATTTGTGGAAACTTCATCAAAGTCACAAAAGGACGGAACGGAAAGATACGGGGTGGAACCGGAACAACGAGAGACTTTGGAGTACCCGGATTATTCACGATTGGATGCAGCGTAAGAAACACGGGATGCATAGAGGTAGTAATTTGACTATTCCCCTGTGCGCCCCGGTACAGTTTACTTCGGGAAAACGGTACAGACATCCCAACCCCATAGAACCTTATATTCTCGGGGCTATTCTCGGCGATGGGTGCATTACGAAATCCGTGACGGCGGCCAATTCTGTGTTACTCACGACAACGGATGATGAAATTGTCCAAAGATTCATGTCCGCAGGATATGATATGGGCCATTATCAGAGAAAAAGCGGGAATAAAGCCCAAAGTTATGTGATTTATGACCGTAACTTAGTGGATGCGCTGAGGGTGCTTGGCTTGGAAAGATGTGATTCTGCCAACAAGTTCATTCCCCGGCAATATAAATACGCCCCTGTTGAAGAGCGTAAACAGCTCATCCGGGGACTGATGGATACCGACGGCTATGTCAATGGAAGGGGGTACATGTCTTACTGCACGACAAGCAGCCGGTTAGCGGAGGACGTGGCATTTGTCATACGCTCTTTGGGAGGTATAGCGACAATCAAAAAGCCTCCTGCAGGATATAAGGACAAGGCAGGAAACTTCATCCAATGCAAGGATTGTTACAATGTGTACTTCCGTACCCGTATGAATCCGGAACTGGTCGGTTTGTCAAGGAAAAAAGCGAGATGTCGGTATGAGTTCAACGGTGGAGCGTCAGAACCCGGGAAAAGGATTATCGATGTCGAATATATCGGGAGACGGAAGGGACGCTGTATCACGGTTGATGATCCTTGCGGTCTTTATGTCGCTGACGACTTTACTGTAACGCACAATTCCTTCATCGGCAGCGTTTGGCTGGTGTCTTCATGTATCCGGTTCGAGAATATCCGTGCGGTGGTGGCCCGTAAGACACTCAAGTCATTGAAGGAATCGACATGGAACACCATCAAGTCGATACTGAAGGACTGGGGACTGAAAGAGGACATAAACTACAAGATAAACAATCTCGAAGGCACGCTCACATTCTGGAACGACTCGGTCATCATCATGAAAGAGATGTCGGACATTCCCAGCGACCCCAACTTCGAGCGTTTCGGTTCTTCCGAATACACCATCGCCATGGTGGACGAGGTGTCGGAAATCTCGGAGCGGGCTGTCGAAGTGTTGTTCTCCCGTCTCCGCTGGAGGACCCATGAGACATTCAAGACCCCGAGAATGCTGCTTACTACCAACCCGACGATTAACTGGGTGCGTTCCCGCTTCGTTCAGGGCGAGAACGGAGAAAAAGTCATCTGCCGTGAGGGTGAAGCGTACATTCCATTTTCCGTGTTCGACAACCCGAATATCGCTTTCCGTCAGGTGTACGAGGCGGCTCTGAACAAGATCCGGGACCAGGCGACAAAGGAACGTCTGCTCTATGGTAACTGGGATTTCGTGGAAGCCAATGATATGGCGATTTACAGCAGTTTCGACGGCGCCCGGCATCTCGTTACCGGACTGAAAGAAAGGGCGTATGATCCGACCAGACCGCTCATCACGGTGTGGGACTTCAATGTCGCTCCCCAAATGTCGGTACTCTCTGCACAGATAGATTATGAAAACAAGAAGGTCTATATATTGGAAGAGATACTCGGCAGGCCGGAGGAGAAAGAGAACAACACCCCAGCACTGGCACGGAAGGTTCGCCTGAAACTTTACCGGGACAAGCATATCGGCGGAGTGGATGTGACCGGTGACCCTTCCGGGTTGCAACGTTCTACCACGAACGAGGACGGTGTAAACAACTACACGATTATCGTCGGGACGTTCGGTAAAGGCGTCCTGCGACCGAAGGTGAAGCTGCTGCGTAAGCAACCTCCACAGGTTACCCGTTGCGAGTTCGTCAATGAGGTATTCGATGGGTATAACGGTTGGGAAGTCCAGATTGACGTCAAGTGTCGCAATCTCACACGGGATCTGATTTACCAGCTCCGCAACGAGGATGGCACCAAGTCCAAGCAAAAGACAACCGATCCGAAAACAGGCGTGAAGTACGAGCGTTACGGTCATCTGTCCGATTGTCTGGACTACCTGCTTTGCTACTATCTGCGTGACAGTTGGTACAAATTCAAGAGCGGTGATGCGAATGGCTATATCGTATCGACCTCGGTCATCCAGGAAGGATTTTCATACTAGATAATGAAGCAAAAATATGTATAGACGGTTTCTCAATAACAACGATTACCTGGGTATCATCACGCCCGAAGTACTCGCACAACTTACCCGCGGTAACGGCGAACACTTTGTCCGGGCGGAAGAAGCGGCCGAGGCATCGGTCGTGGAATATCTCTCGGAGAACTACGAAGTCGAGAAAGAACTGGCCAAAGGAAAGTGTATCGCCGACTACGACCGGCGCGTCACCTATCCCGTGGGCGTGCATATCTACTTCGAAGGACAAATCCATGAGGTCATTCGTTCCATCAGCGGCTACCGCAAACCTGCAACAAAGACTTTCTGGGAGGAGTGCGTCGATACCTGTATCGATATGAAACAGGTGTCGGGCTATACCCAGTTTAAGACCTATTACCCGGGCGACAAGGTGAACTACAACGGGGTGATCTACAGTTGTCTCGCAGAAAACGGCTACAAGTTCGACGATATTCGTATCCCGATGGTAGCCGGTTGGCTGGAAGTCGAAACCTCACTCTGGCATCCCGTTGAATACCCCCTGTGGAGTGTCGTGGAGTATGAAGATGGATTCTTCACGCTGGTATCGCTTGATAACTTTGACTCTAACGTTGACCCGATGGCTTCAAGCTGCTGGGGAGCCATAGCCGATTACGATTCAGCGTATAACGCATATGAACTGTCTGAAAATGAATACGTGGTTTATGACAGGCATGTGTTCTATCCGGAAACCGACATCAATGCGGATGAACCCTCCGTTGGTTTCAACTTGGCCCTTCACGACCCCAGAAATTACAACTTGAAAAAACACTTGGTACGCTTAGCTGTCTATGAGTTAACCAAGCTTATTGCCCCGAACAACGTAAGCGTTGTCAGAATCCGGGATTATGAAGATAGCATGAGATGGTTGAGTGATGCGGCCAAACTGCGGCTTACCCCACAGATACCGCGCAAACTCGATGAAACAAGAAAACCGGTAACCGATTGGCAATTGGCTACTTTCCAGACTGATTACGATCCATACAAGAACCCCTGGATGATATAGCTAAAAGCGGAATCTACATTGCAAAAAAACGGCAAGTACCAGTCTTCTTTTCCTCTTTGATTAAAAAGAAAAAGACATCTTCCCGCAGTAAGATTGACAGTTCCGCTTCCATCTTGATTACTTTCATCAGAAGATGTTATTCAAGGCCCGCCACCGGCGTATAGCGAAAGAAAATCAAATTAACGGCGGGCGTTACGGCTTGGACGTAATTGCGTGTCTGTGGCTTTGATACGGGTAGAAACGGTGTATTGGAAGCTATAGACTTATTGTCAAGCTACTACAAAAATAGGGATACGACAGGTGACAAATCATTATTTTAAGGTATTGCAACAGAAAATATATGTAACGAACTTTGTAACTAAAAAAGGACCCCGTTCCCGCCTATGCTAACAACTAAGAATTATACACGCGAGCTGTTACCGACTATAGCGCGGAGAGTTTTTCAAGAAGATAAAAGAAGTGTGCAGCACGAATTTATTTTCGGTGAGGTGAACAAGTGTTTCACCAACGCGTATACCTCTGCTTTAGGAGGGACGGAAGAAAATCATGATAAATAATGAAAGATGGAAGCAAATCGTTTTAAACATCCCGTTAGCCGTGAAATAACGGATCAATACATCCGTTCTTCATCTTGTCTGCAATGTAAGCCTTGTGGAGGGAACTGCATAGTCGTGGACAATCGTATCTCCTTTGTAGTCGATCCCGAAACGAGGCGTGTCAGGCATCTTTTGTTCGATTCAACTCCCGTCGCCTGTATGGGAAATTGCATAAGGCCCTGCCAGGAATCTTTACGTTTGGTGCGAAAGTTAAAGCCCGTATCGGAACAATTAGAATTTCTAAAAAATAATCAGCATATATGAGTATCACCAACATCATCAGCAACGACGAAGTTACACTCGTGCAAGGAGTCGACGGCCTTTTTTTTTGCGAAGAGTCATGGATTACGCAAAGCAGGGCGGCTTCCCGGTCGGAAGAGGCGTTTCCCGAAGAAGTCATTGAAATAAAAAATGAAGGTATCAGCATGGAACAACTTCAGACTTAACTATTCTGGCTAAACTTAGTTGCCACGTGAATGAAACGCTTTGTCTCCAAACCAGGCCATTCCTCCTGCCGGGCGTGCCATTCTTTGCAGGTGGTTCGGCCCGTTTTCGAAACATAACCGTATTTTGTTCTCTTTTGATACACTAACTCCCAATCCGTCATAGCCATGCCTCAACCTGTGTTCACAGCTTTTCTTCTTACGTTGTTTGCTGGCCTATCTACCGGTATAGGTAGCGCCATCGCCTTCTTTGCCAAACGTACCAACACGTTGTTCCTCTCTCTTTCGTTGGGCTTTTCGGCAGGAATGATGATTTACGTGTCGTTTATGGAATTCCTTTTCTCTTCCGTGCAAACCCTTGTCGGGGTACACGGCAAAACCGATGGGGCACTCTATGCGACACTCTCTTTTTTCGGAGGTATCGCGTTGATTTTACTCATCGACAAGTTCATTCCCCCCTACAAGAATCCGCACGAGATGCATTGGGTGGAAGAGATGAATCAAGAGGATAAACCGCATCCGAAAGTAAAGCCAAAATTATTGCGCGTGGGTTTGGTGACAGCCCTGGTACTGGCTGTCCATAATCTTCCTGAAGGCATGGCTACGTTTCTTGCCGCCATGAAGGATGCAAACATTGCCATCCCCATCACTATCGCCATTGCCTTACATAACATTCCGGAGGGTATTTCGGTTTCTGTACCCGTCTATTACGCCACGGGCAGCCGCAAGAAAGCCTTTTGGCTCTCGTTTCTGTCTGGTTTGGCAGAGCCAGTGGGAGCCATCATCGGCTACCTCGTATTGTCTCCCTTTCTCGATGACAACGTATTCGGAATCATTTTCGGTATGATTGCCGGAATTATGGTCTTTATCTCGTTTGACGAGTTGCTGCCCGCTGCCGAAGAATACGGCAAACACCACCATGCCATCTATGGCTTGGTGGCAGGCATGGCTGTCATGGCACTCGTCCTGTTGATGCCGGGTTAGCCAAACGAAACGGTATAAAAACAAGGAATAACTAAAAAACAGAAAAGATATGACTCCTCCCATTATGCGAAAAGTACCGATAAGTTTTTTAGACTCAATGGTGATAAAGATTCATATAATGCTTTAAGACATAGCATAATCTTACAAAGGAAGGGATAATGCGAATTGTTTATTCTTGGTAAATACACTGGCTCTACCGGTTTTTCTGCATTTTTCAATAATGTTTTGACGCACATTTGATTACCTGTAATATAGTGTATACATCATCAGCCCCATTTAAACGTATATTTTCTATATTTATTTTAAGGAATGACATGGTAATCTGCAACCAACGGACCATACGACATCTATTCTTTCCCAAAAAAACGCATGTCTTCAGACAAATCAAATCAGTTGCTTATCCGCGAGGCTATTCGTAAAATAGCTCTCGGCCGTAGCATGGAACGTATCAGTCTGGCTCCGGGTGGTATGTCCGGTATCGGTACGGCCCGCATGATACACGGCTATGTCGCCAAGATACACGATGACCCTTCGGACGAGGAGTTTTCCGACTACGGTGGCACCATCGATGTCGGCGAGTACCCGGACGAGACGGCCTCCGCCGAACTTGTCATCCATAAAGGCGTGCTACTTTCGGCTGCAACCAACAGTGAAGGCGGCTTCCTGATCGTACCTACACTCTTTTCCGATGTGACCATCTTCATGGATGCTGCCACCCGTTATGCCTATGTGGTGAATTTCTCCCATGTGGACATCCTGCGGCTCAATGCCCGCACGACAACCGTCATCGGTGTGACTGAAATGGAGGATTTGGATCCGGATAGCGATTCCTCTCCGGATTACGACGAACTGGATTCTACCGGCAACGAGACCTCCACCCGCTATACACCGACCGCCGTCACAACAACTGTCAGGAATGATAAAAACAAGGAAGCGACAAGCGTTATCGATGCGGAAAGCATCACGCATGCGGTGGACAAGTCTGAAGTCAGACAGACAGCTGATAAAGTGGTGCAAAAGGTCAATTCCACGACCGTTGCCGTTGCCGACAACAAGGTGACGCTCGGTGACGAGAATGCCAGCGAGCCGCTGGTTTTGGGTAATGAGCTTGCCCGGCTGATGCTCGACTTCCTGACGGAATGTTCGAAAATCATGACCCCCACACTGATGGGCACGATGTCGCCGATCAATATGCCGAATTTCATCTCGCTGACATCACGTATCCAGAATTTTCTTTCCAAGACCTGCTACACCAAATGAGCGTACAACTGCATCCCGATATAGAAACCCTCGACAAGGAGAGCCTGTGCTATTCCATCTACGCACAGCTGTACCATAACTTTTTCAATGCCCAGCAGAAAAAGGACGACGAGCATCCTTACGGCATCGAGGAAGGCGACGAGACCAGCCTGAGACTGAAGAATACCGCTTACGGTTTTGCATCCGCCATTGCCGGAGCCGTTGCGGGAGAAGGCGGTTCCGGAAGCGGCGGTTTGCTGTTGGGTTACCTGAAGAAATCGGGCGGTGACATGACCGGCAGGCTCAGCGCCAATTACGGCTTCGAAGCCGGCATTGGAAACACCCGTATCCTGGAAACCTATTTGCAGGATATTACCGATCCGGAAGGTGTGGTAACTGCCGTCGAGTACGGTATCAGGATTACCGGCAACCTGAAAGTCGGGGGTGACAGCCTGTACATCGGTGGCAGGCAGTTGCTCCGTTACGACGCGGACAAGGCCACCGCTACAACCAATGCCTCCCATATAGACTTTCTGGATGCGACGGTACATTCCAAAGGGGCATGGATTATCGGGGACGAGGATACAGGAATATCCATCTCCCCGACACGGCTGGCCGTGGGGGGGCAGGATGTCTACCATCGTGGCAACGCCAATATGGACACGGCGGATTGGACGATGCGGGACGGCATGGTGAGACGGAATCTGACGGTGCGAGGGGGTACGGTCATGGACGGCGGGCTGAAAGCCCTGCAGGGTGTGGAACTGGGCGACAAAGGGAAATGTCTGCTTTCGTTCTCGGAAGAGGATGTCGCGCTCGGCGGATTCCTCTCGTTCCTGGACGGGTTCGGCATCCGGATCGGAGATGTTCCCGTACTGCTCCGTACCGACAAGGACAAGATACAGTTCGGGAGTATCGGCGGTGACCTTCTTTTAGGTGGCGACCATACCCCGAAGATACGCCTGTTCTCCGGCATATCGGACGTGGACGGCGAGTGTCTGATGCTTTCCCCTTACGGAAAGGCGTGTTTTCCGGGCTCGCTGACTGTCCGCCACAACTACGGTGCCGACCTGCTCTCCTCATACCGGGTAGACACTTCCGATGAAGGTATCGTTATCCACAAGCGCTTGCGGATGGGCACGGCAGAGGGATTCATGTTCACAGGCGACAGGGAGCGCGTATCGCTTTCTTCCGAGGTAATCTACGAGGAAGAGGACGCAAGGACGGCTATCCCTCACAGTACGGATTTTTCACACCGTCCGTCCGTGAGCTGTTATGCCCCGCAGAACCGTCACAGCGAATCGTTCCATATCCGCACCGATGCCGATTTCGTTACGGTCGGTGTTCCGTTGGAAGCAGCCGGGCATATCGGAATCCATGCGTCGCCCACCCGGATTACTGACAGAACCCTATACTTGACAGAGGCGTTACGCCTGCAAGCGGAGAAGGACGATATCCGGCATTACGGAAACAGCGTCTTTACCGGGTCGCTCTCTTCGGAGTTCTTTTCCTCGGGCCTTTCCGGAAGCGGATGGGCTATCCGTCGAAACCGGACGACAGGAGGCGTCTCCGCCACATTCGACGAAGTGGTGGCCCGCCGTAAGTTCCGCGCCTATGAGTTCGAGGTCCAAAAGACTTCGGTAACCAACGGTTCCTTCTGGATCAGCGACAGCTGTTCGGGAGACACCGTGGAAAAACTGTCATAATCCATGTCCGTATTCCGTTATCCGACATACAAGATCCGTATCGCCCCCGACTCGCAGAAGATACAAGGACTGCAAGCCGGGGATATCATCCGCAGGCAATATGCCGAACGGGAGCGTACCGTCTATTCGCTGATATGCGTGACAGAAACCGGAACGGAGCTTGTCGGGGACAGGGACGCCCCTTATTTCGTCGGGGCATTACTGGACGGGGACGAGCCGCAGGGCGGTGAACTGCTGGACTTCGTGCGGGTTACCAACCTGTTCGATACGGCACGCAGCGGGGCCTTGTACCTGACGGCTTCTGACAGCGATTCACCCTATATGGATGTCATCGACGGCATAGCGACCGAACGCTCCCTGTGCTATCCCGTTATGGACGGAGGCATGGCGGGAGTGCCGGACAAGTCCAGGTACGCCGTTTATGGCAGCATGCTGCAAACGGAATATCCGGATGCCGTTTCGGAAGCGACACGCATTGTCCGCATTATCCGCAACGCGGAACCGGCAGGAAACGCATCTTACGGGCTGATACTGACATTGGAAGAACCGGTCGGGCATCCGGAACGCCTGCTGGTATCGTTCAAGGCCAGGTCCTCCAAAGCATCGGACTCCGTACCGATACGGTTCGGCTATACGAACCGTGAAAAGACGGATGCGGAAGATGTAATCTCCATCGATCGGGAATGGAAGTACAAGTTATGGGTCATCACCGTGGATTACCCGGCACAGTACAGCCGGAGTCTGTTTCTTGACCTGACATCAAGCCTGACCGCTGAGGGGGACTGGTGTGAAACCGCCGACCTGAACATTGTCCGTCTTGCCTCCGTATCCGCCTTCAGCGAGGCGAGCAAGGCCCGTGTGGGAAAGGTCAGCGGCATCATCGATCCGGTCTTCGGTATATTGGACGGTTACGGGGCCTATTTCCAGAATCTCTATGCCACACGCAATGTCAATATAGCCGGCACGCTTACCGCAGGAGATGGGAACGGTTTTTCAAGCACGTTCTATGTGGGCAAAATCCATAAGAATGTCATACCCGACAGCCTGTCCTGCCGGTTCAGCCATTCGGAAGAACTAGATGAAACATCTCCCGCCGGACTCGGACGGTGCATACGGATAACGGAAGAGAGTCTCCTTACCATGCAAAGTGCCGCATGGCGGGAGGCTCATGCCGGAATCTGTTATTGCTTCTCGGTCTGGATAAAAACGGAAGAGACGGCGACTATCCGCTTCTATCAGGACGAACACCTTGTCGGAGAGCGGACGGCGACCGCTGGCAAAGGGTGGATACGCCATAGTATCCCTTTCCCTATACGCAAGTCGGATTCACCGGTCATGTATCTCGGCATTGCCGCTTCCGCCCCCTTGTCGTTGTCCGCCCCCCAATTGGAGGCCGGAAAGAACGTGACCCCCTATCAGGCGACCGATGAAGCCTTGTCCTACACGGACGATTACGGAGCCTGGTTCAATAAGGGAGGTATCGGAGGTACCATACAGAATCCTCTGTTGCGGCTGAACGAAGACGGCTCGATCGCTTCACGGAACGGTTCTTTCGTCATCAATCCGGACGGGACGGGGCATTTCGCTTCGGGGCGTTTCAAGTGGGGCAAGGATACCATCGAACTGCGCGATGTGGCCATCCGTTGGGAAGACCTCGATGAGGAGGCGCAGGAACTGCTCAAGCCCCGTTCCGTCTCCCTGACAGGCGGCACGGCGTTCCATTTCACGGACGGGCTTTCAGGCGCATGTGAGCCGGAGAATATCCCGCTTGTGGCGACCGAATACAATTTTGAGCCGGAAAGCCGGCAGTGGGAATACCTTGCCGCTGACGGGATATGGAAAGATGCCGGATGCAATGCCGCCGTGTTTGAAATGACACCCCCGTTTCATGGATGGGAAGGACGAGACGTGCTGACCCTCCGCTACACGGCAACATACCGCAATGAAAAAGTCAGCGCGACCCATACCTTTTTCAAACTTTACGACGGCTCTCCATCCTATACTGTTTATGTGGAGTCTGAAAACGGCACGACATTCCGCAACGGGATCATCTCGACGGTGCTCCGTGCCAGGGTGTACAGGGGCGGTGAAGAGATCACACCGCTCATTCCCGACGGCAATTTCCGCTGGATACGGACGAGCCGCGATACGGAGAGCGACAGGATATGGAACGCCGCACCGCATTCCGGCAGGGAGATAGAGATAACCGGCGGGGACGTATGGCGCAAGGCCGTTTTCGACTGCGAAGTGAATATATCGACAACATTACAATAAGCATATGGCAATCAAAGTAGCACGCGGACAAGTCACCATCATCGACCAGAATGATGCTGTCTCCTTACAGGCGTTTATCGGTTCCTCGCAACCGCTGACCCAGGTATTCAACAAGGATACCGGCGCGTATGCCCCCTCGTGGGCGGCATCCCCGTATCTGATATTGACCCCTTCTCTGTTTGTCAGCGGCAAGGCGGCCGTAGACCAGATCTCATCCGTCGGCAACGCGGCGACATTGACAGCCGGTGTCAAGAGCGGCTCCGCCAAATGGTACAAGGACGGCAAGGCCATAACTTCAGGACAGGACAGCTGCACGATCGGTGCGGCTTCCGCCAAATACGCCCTGACCGTCAAGGCAAACCACATGACCGTTTCCGCCCCGCAGGTACGGTATACCTTCGAGGCAATATACATCGATGCCAACGGGTTGGAGATCCCTTTCCGGGCGGATATCCAATTCACCCAGCATCTGAACGCGGGGGCGATGATTGCCGCCGTGGCTTATGCTCCCGACGGCATTGTCTTCAAGAACGATGAAGTGGCTGCGCTCAAGGCGCACTGCGACCTATGGCGGGGCGCCACCATCGATACGACAAATGTAACCTATGCCTGGGGCATCAAAGATTCCGCAGTGTTCGCCAACACGACACTTACAGCTACGGCAACAGCCGGCGCAACCACCGTTACCGTCGCTTCCGTCACCAATATGGAAGCCGGGGGTAAAATCTCGATCGGTTCCGTGCAGTACACCATATCGGCGGTAAGCGCTTCAACCAAAGTGGTAACGCTGACTTCGGCACTTACGGGGACCAGTGCTTCTGGCAGTCCGGTATCCTGCCCGTATTACAATGCAATGCTGGGTGCCGGATGGGCCTGCCTGACTTCCACCAATCCCCGTGGAGTGACGGCAGGCTGGACCACGAACGAGATTACCATTACGGCGGATGCCGTGCTGAATTTCGAGACATTCAAATGCGCCATCAAGGATACGGATACATCCGCAGGCAACAGTTCGGCAAACAAGGTGGTCTGCGACATTATCTCGTTCACGGACATGTCGGATCCCATCACGGTGGATCTGGTCAGCCAGAAAGGGTTTACAATCAAGAATAACGGCAACGATGTCGATGCCAAGGCGGTACTGTACCGTAACGGGGAGGAACTGGATGCCGGCGGCACAGCCTACGCTTACACGTGGAAACTATGGAACCCGGCCGGAACATCGGTCATAAAGACCTATACGGGAAAATCCATCACTGTATCGAAAGCTGATGTGACCGGTAAGGGCGTGCTCATGTGCGAGGTGTCGAAATAACAGGAAACTTTACAGTCTTTTGTGGAGACGACTGATGGGGACTTATCACCGGCTCCGTGTATGGACATGACATGACGCTTGTTATATATTATAAAATATTGATTAGTATTAATTTGAAAACAAATATCCGGTTTTACTCCCCAAAACGTAAAACCGGATATTTGTTCAGATCGGTCAGTTCCATGTATGCTATATAAGGAAACAACCGGCACCATTTCTGTTTTATACCTTCTTTTTTCATCCGGCTCACCACCGGAAGCCTGTTTTTAGAAATACACGTTCAGCATAAGATATATGTATGCCTTTTTATCTTTTCCATTTGGATGCTGGAGTTCAAACTGAATTTTATCTTCACGTGCCAGCCATCCGATCGCGCTGGCCAGTTCCATGTCATCCATACCAGTACCTTTTTTAACTTCCGCGATTTCCCATCTTTTATGGGCGTCTGTACTTAGGAAACGCCATAAGATTCCTGCATTTCGCCAATAATGTGCTTGTTCATAATTTTCCTTCTTATAAAGTTGTTTTTTATACATCAAATGTACTGATATTTATAATCCATTGACACGAATTTACTGTTGGATTGCAATTTACCCTCCCCCTTTTGTGTTACTTTAACATACTAAAGAAAATTTAGTATTCCGCAAGATTGAATGTATGTACCGGTCAGCCGGGGATGTTCCTGTTGTACAGTTATCCTTTTACAGGGCTTGTTGTATAATATTATTCCCGTCCGTATTCAAATAAACACCTGAACTTATATCCGCTTTTATGGTATCCATCCTTGAATTTTTATCCTCTATTCCCTGGCTTTTGGCCTTTCCGCTGTCCAAAGGGAAACTTATCCTGTCCGCCACGGTTGTGTTGATATTGCTATCCTCCCCTTCATGTTCTGCGTGTTGATTTCCCAGTTTAGCGGCAACCCGCCGCCATTCTTTCGCCCTATACTTTCCGTAAAGAACATATATGGCAAAGACATTGGTTGCCCGTGGCCAGGCGACAATCCACATACAGAAAGACGGCTATACCATCAGCCAGTCGCTTGGAGAATATGTCTTCCCCGCGGATGCGGACGGGAAGATCCTCTCCACCGTATCCGTCACTTCCGCCGTCAAAGTCACGCTCGGGGATTCGGGCTTTACCGGCTTCTCCATCGGTACGGTCGTCAAGCCTGCCGGGTTCTCTTCCATCCGTGTCAACAACAGCAACAAGACCATCACCTATACTATTGCGGCGGGTACGGCCACGCTGGCCGACCATGGTACGGTTTCCATTCCCGTCATCATATCCGGAGCTACCTATACCCTGTCATTTGCCTGGTCGAAAGCCAAATCCGGTACGCCGGGAAAAGACGGTGCAGATGCCTCCATGCTCGGCTGGGTCAAGGAGTGGAACACGGGCAAGACACTTATCAACAACAATACGGTCATTACCCCGAAACTGTTCACCGGTATCAAGAACAGCGACGATACTATTTCCGGTATTGCCATCGGTTCATTCCCGCTTTCCGTCAAGACAGCTTCCGGAACGGTTACTGTAGAAACGGTTGGTGGCATCCATGGCTTCAAGGACGGTTACAAGACCTTTTACGTAGACAACGGGGGCAATGTGCAGTTAGGCAACGGCAGCCAGTCCATCAAATACAACGCTTCCACGGGCAAAATCGAGTTCGGAGCTGATGTCAGTCTGAACTGGGCCGGTGCAACCTATATCAATAAGGACGGTATCTTTACCGGAAAACTCTCCGCCGATACCGTGAAAGTGTTGCATCTCGATGCCTCGCAAATCATCTCGGGAACAATTTCAGCTTTGCGTATCGATGTAGTTTCCCTGAAAGCCTCGCTCATCACCGCCGGAAACATCAATGCCCTGACCCTCACGACCACCAAGGGAACCATCGGAGGATGGAGTATCGACAGTGACAGCATCTATCGCGGTACGAAGAAGAATACTGCCAACACCTATACGGCAGCATCCGGATCGATGACTGTCGGGGCAACGGGTATCCGTGGCTATAAGTGGCGTTTTGAATCGACGGGAGCCGGTGCGGTGGCGGGCGGCAATATCGCGTGGGACGCTTCCGGAAATGTTACTTTCGCCGCTTCCGTTTCCCTTCAATGGACAGCCCCGATTGATTCCATAACCACCGCTCTGGGTGGTAACACCTATCCCAAACTGACAAAAATCACCGCGGCAGGTATTTATACCGGGAGCATTACCGCCAGTCAGATTACTGCCGGCACCATTTCCGTCGACCGTATAGCGGCGGGCAGCATCAACGCCTCCAAACTGGATACGGCCAGCGTGAAAGCCTCGCTGGTTACGGCAGGCAACATCGAAGCCCTTACGCTGAATGTCACCAAAGGCAAGATAGGAGGCTGGACGATCGGAGCGACGGCATTGAGCGGCAGCCATATCCTGCTTGACAGCGGGAACAGCCGCTTGGTGGTCTATGGATTGAACTCCAGCGCGACAGCCGGACAACGGGTACAGCTGTATTATGGCAGCGACAGTGATTTCGGGCTGTACGCGACCAACAGCGCGGGGGCATGTATCGCCCGTCTCGGTTCACAGAACAATATCGCCGGGTGGACGATAGATGTGTCTTCCATCCGGAAAGGCAACGTGGTGTTGGGCAGCGAGGGTTCGATAACGAACGGTACAAAATGGAAACTGAACAATGACGGCAGCGGACAGGTCGCTTCCGGAAACATTTCGTGGGATGCGGCCGGAAAAGTCTCGTTTTCCTCCGCTGTCTCCCTGCTGTGGAAAAACGACATAGAGGCGGCCAAGAAATCAAATTACGGCTATCCCTACTACCACAAAATCGTCATCAACGGAGAGGAAAATGTATATTATCCGGTCATTTTCAAAGGCGGCGAACAAACCGTCAAGCGCGATATCCTGATCCGTCGCAGTTACAGCGAGCAGGCTCCTGCCAGTTGGAACACCTCCACCCATAAAGGCGGACTGATCCTGCTTGTCAAAACCAATTTCGGCGGTTGGGGTGGTATTGCCTATTCGTGGGACATCTATGAACTTTCCGAGATGTACTGCCGCATGTTTGCCGGGGCAGCCCTATGCGGCAACAGCTGCATGTTCGCCGTGTTCCTCCGTGGCGGCGGGATGACAGGCGCGGTATACCATATTTATTCCGACCAGCCGATTGTCAGCAGTGCCATGAGCCCGTCCCCCATACCGGCAGCCCCCCAGATTGCCTACAACTCGGATCTGATTTTCCAGAGCGGTTCCAGGAAAGCAAACGCTCCGGCTCCCCGTACGTTGACCGCCTCCGTGGAGGAAGAGATACGGCGCAGGTGCTTTATCGCGTTGGCACAAGGCAGCGACAGTGTCCTTGCCGCCCATCCTTTGACTTACATCAGCTCTACCGGAATTTACACCGGAACATTGACGGCGGCGCAGGTCAATGCCGTCAGCATCAACGCATCCAGCATCAAGGTCGGGACGCTTTCGGCCGACCGTATTGCGGCGGGCAGTATCAATGCCTCCAAGCTCGATGCAGCCAGTATCAAATCCTCCATCATCAATACGACCTATATCAATGGTCTGAGTTGTTCCTTCACCAAGGGGAAAATCGGAGGCTTTACCATCGGCGGTGACAACATTACGGTAGGCAACATCGGAGCGTCCGGGGCCACCCCCTTGCAGATCCGTTCGGCATCAGCCGGTAGCGGTTACTGGTACACGGGAGGATACAAGCCATTTGGTATTACGCTGACCTGGCATCAGAGCAGCAATGCCGGCCATATTGTCTTCGGCCATATTGCGGCAAACGGGAATACGGTCAAGACGGGATTCATCGGCATACAGATGATGTCCTGGGACCATCTGGAATACTTCTGCCTGTCGGCCAATTATACCAAAAGCGGAGCGAAGGAGGTCTATAACCGTATCGCCGGGTGGGCATTCGACCATAACCACATCTGGAAGAACAACATCTCGTTGGGCTCGGACGGTTCGATCACGAACGGTACAAAATGGAAACTGAACCACGACGGTAGCGGGCAGATTGCGGGCGGCAACATCTCATGGAACGCTTCCGGTTCCGTCACCTTCGCCTCTTCCGTGTCGGCACAGTGGACGACCGGTATTACGACCGCCCAGGAACTCGCCTCGGCCATGGCGTTCGGCAAGATGCTTTACCGTGACCCCACTTTCTGGAAAGGGAACAATGGTGTCGGTATCTATAACAATTCCGGTAACGGTATGGTGACGATTACCCGGGAGCAGAATTCGACCGCACCCAATGACAGTAAGTATGTACTGAAGATACAGACCAAGGGTACGGCCAGCCCTGGCAACGGGGGATTCTATTTCGGAACGACTTGCAGCTCACGCAAGGTGCTGGTAGCCCGTATCATCGCCAAGATACCGACGGGACGCAACATTTGTTGGGCGAGCAACAATATCGGTACAGGCGGATCGAGCCGCTGGCTCACCCCCACAGCCGGAACGGGAGACTGGAAAGAGTATGTCTACAAGGTCGTCTGCGGAACCTCGAATTTCTCCACCACCCATTTCTTCTATATCGACGGGGCACAGGGAACGGCTTCCGCACCGCTGACCTGGTATGTGGCCTATGCAACAGTTTTTGATTTGACATCGACGGAGAAGTATACCACGACCATCGATGCCAACGGGATCTATACCGGTACGGTAAAGGCGAACCAGATAGTCGTGGACAGCGCACTGGTGGTAGGCGGCAGTTCCTATAACGGCAGCATATCGGTCAGAGATGCGGGCAATTCCGTCAAGGTCACCCTTGACAGGACTGGCATCACGGCCGTGGCCGGCAAGATTGGCGGATGGGCGTTAGGTACCAGCTCGCTTACGGCATCGGCTCCAAGTTCCGGACACCGCATTGTCATCAGTGCATCCGGCTATATCTATCATGACAATCCTTCCTCGGGAAAAGATTACTGGGGATTGAAGGCTGACGGTTCCGCCGCGTTCGGATGCGGGAAGATCTCGTTTGCAGCTGACGGTTCCGGGTATCTTGCCAACCAGAATATCAAGTGGGACGCCGGCGGTAACGTGACTATGACCGGAACCATCAATGCCAACGCCGGAACCGTCGGGGGCTTCTCCATCGGTCAGGGACGTATCGGCTCTACCGCTTCGGGCAGTGGTTCCGGTGGCGGGCTTGCCATCTACAATGATTTGTTCCGTGTGGGAAACACCACTTCCTACGTTCTGTTGGGAGCCAACACTTTTCCTGCCACCTCGGGTGGAACCTGCGCAACGGGGCGCATTGTCAACAGCAAGGTAAATTCATATACGAACAACTACGGGCTGTATATTGATGTGAAGAACGGTCACCGGAACTATGGGGTATGGTCCAATGCCCCATTGGTCGCACCAGCCATCATCGGTCTCAAAATGAAAAGGATCTATTTCACAGGTTCCGGCTATAGCATTGATTTTTCTGACAATAACATCTTTTGCCTTTACGCCAACGCCACTTATAACATCAATCTACCGAACGCATCGTCAGTCGCGAGCATGTTCGGGTATTCGAGCCTTCCATCGGATTTCGCTTACGTGTTCACATTGTTCTACAGTTATAACTGGGGAGGACACGTGAATATCATGAATGTGAGGAACCAGAACGGGGGCACGACAAACTACGGTATGGAGAGAGGGGATTCACTGACCCTTCTTTGCTGCAACTACCCGTCATTCCACTATCAGGCATTAAATTACAACAGCTAGTAACCGGAATCCATAGCCTTGCCCTATACTTATTAAAAAGCCAAAGCGTATGAACATTACCAACATCACTGTCACCAAGACCGCCGAAGAAAAGACAGAGAACGCCTCCTATGTATTGGAGTATTCCATTGTCAATGAGGAGCTGAGCCGTCTTCATGTTTCCGTGAACGAGAAGGAAGCCGATACGGAAGGGAACATACCCCCCGTCGGGATTATCTACATGGAACAGGGGAACATCTCCTGTAATCTTCCCGCTGGAAGGGAACTGGGCCCCATATTTCTGGACTTCGACAAGATGCAGCAATATATCCGTGAAAGTATCAATCCTAAAAAAGAATCATAATGGAACTGAGTGTCAAGGACCGCCTTTACCTGCCAACTTTTCTGCCGGCACGCGGCAACTTCAAGGAATTCAACCTCAAAAAGGAAATCCTGCGTAAAATCGCCATCGGTGACGAGGAACGTAAAACCATCAACCTTCGTGAAAATGCGGAAGACAAGCGTATCGAGTGGGACGTAGAGAAAGAGCATCCCTTGGAGGTAGAGTTCTCCGCCGACGAGATGGCCTACCTGCAAGCCGCCTGCGAGAAGATCTCGGACGAGGAACTGCCCGACGACATGTGGGGCACCGTGGAGGCGGTTTATAACGAAATCTCCAAAGACGCATAAACCGAAATTTCTGTCTGCCGCTACTCTTTCTTGGGTGCGGCCGGGATTTTTATATCAACACCATGGCCAGAGAGGATATCATAATGGATGCCGAATACGGGGAAGTGGAAATGTCCGGACGGGTTGCCGGAAAGACTTTCCATAACTTCCGCCTGCTTGACAGCGTGGAAGATGCCGACAATGCGGACTTCCGCCACGGGGAGATAACCGTACCGGCGGACTTCCTCTCATCGTATAGCGATGCAAAAGGTATTCATATCCGTATTCCCTATATACCCGACAACCGGTTATTGACGGTCCGGATTGCCATGGAAAGCGGTTCCGGCGGCGTGGAATATGTACGTTGCGCAGCCACCGGCAAATACTGGTTCCCTGTCATGCAGGAATATGATGACGGGACGAAGCAGGCGGTGCCCCTGCCTTCGCTCTATGCCTTGAATGAAGACGGCCTCTATAACCTGCTGATCCGGGAAGACTGCCTGGTTGTCTACAGCGGCGAGGAGACGGACTTCGGAATCGGAGCCTCCAAGATGCAGAACGGGACATTCCTACTCAAGGCCGTGGCCGGCAATCTCTACCAGCATCCGACTACCGGTGTGGGGCTGATAGACTTCCTGCACTCCAACATGGAGAACAACGGCCTGGCCGCCAAACTGCAGGCGGAGTTTGGTGCGGACAAGGTCGTCATCAAGAACGCCTATATAGACTCGGCAACGGGAGAACTGTTGCTGGAAACCGAGGAGAAGGAGGACAATCATGGGTAATTACCGTGTCATCACCGGACAGAACATCTATGATGTGGCCCTGCATCTGTACGGAAGCATCGAAGGGATTGTGGACCTGCTTGTCAACAATCCGGATCTTTCACTGGAAACGGAACTCCGCACCGGGCAGGAATTGACCTATACCGACGGATTCATCATCAATGCCGATGTGGTCGCCTATAACGGGATGCACGGCATTGTACCCTCCAACGGTGAACGGCATGTCTATCCCAAACATTTCACCCTCCCGCAGGCGGCCGTATTTTCGTTGTCAGCGGCACTTGTGTCCGTGCAGTGCGAGGTTTCCGGAACGGGAACGTTGGAAATCGACTGGGGCGATGACAGTGCAGCGGAAACCGTCATTCTCGGCCATATACCGTACACGCTGCACCATACGTTCGACAGCCGTGTACGCCACAAGCGCAGGATCCGGTGGTTTGCCGATGCCTCGTTCCGCCATATCGACTGGAGCGGCATGAACCCCTCGTCCGTCATCCTTCTCCGTGAGCTGCATGTGGAAGAACTGACGCTCCGGGATTGTGCCTTTGCACTGGACGGTTTCCGGATTTTGTCGGGCACTTACCGGATAGACCTGTCCGGAAGCATGATATCCGACCTCCTGCCGCTCGTCGAATGCCGTGGCCTGATGGAACTCGACCTGTCGGAGGCGCGGATCAGGCCGACCGTATTGGACGAATACCTGACGGCTATCGTGGAACGCTACGGCAACCGGCGTAACTGCCGGATGACACTGCCTGTTTCCCCGACGGGGACTTACAGGGAGCCGGACCGGGACGAAACGACCGGACGTTACCGTATCATATCGGGTATGGAGGCCATATGGGTCATCCTGCATGAGGAGAACTGGAACGAGGGCGGAGCCTGGGAGTTTATCATCGACAATAAAACCTATACAGTGGAATGAGCCGTACGATCAAGGAAATATACAACGAGGCCGTTGCGGAACGCAACCGGAGGCTGGAGCTGGCAGAGTTTGCCAGCGACTCCAAACTGTCCGTCATGAACGGCATCCTCTGGGTAGTGGCGGCAGCCATATACAGTTTCGAGACCCTGCTGGATGTCTTCGCGGTGGATATTTCCGAAGCCATCAACGGGCGTATCAACGGTACGCCTGCCTATTATGCCAACGCCCTGCTGCAGTATCAGCAGGGAGACGAACTGACGGTGCGGGAAGACGGGCTGGCGTTCGGCTATCCGAATGTCGACGAAACCAAACGCATCATCACACAGGTATCGTATGTGGAGAGTACCGATGACCGGAACCTGGACAGCAAGCTGATCCTGAAAGTAGCTACCGGCACGAAAGGCAACCTTTCCGCCATACCGCCTGAAGACCTGGTACCCATCAATGCCTATATCGGCAAGTTGAAGTTTGCCGGAACACGGGTGGAGGTCATCTCCACCAAGGGCGATGTGCTGATACCGCGCCTGACGGTCTTCCATGACGGGGCCGTACCCGAATCCGAGGTATATGACGCCATCGAGGAGCAGCTGAACGCCTATATGATGGAAATCGACTTCGATGCCGCCGTCTATGTCTCCCGTCTGACGGATGCCGTACGTCGTGCGGAACATGTGACCGATGTCCATATTGACGAGAATGCGGTACCCGAACAGGGAATCTTCATAGCCAGCCACGATACCGACGGCCATATCCGGCCCCCGCAGCGTGTCGCCCGCATGACCCATACCGCATCGGGATACCTGAAAGAATCATCCGGCAAGGACGAGGAGGCCGGCCTGCCCAACTTCCGTGAGGCCATCATCCTGAAAATAGAAAACCATGAGGTATAAGTTATCCATAGACCGCACCGTAAACCGCCTTGTCCCGCACTATCTGTCGGGACGGAAATTCATCCTGTTCGTGCAGAGCTGCCTCTACCCGCTGCAACGCACCAACGAGTGGTTCCGCAGTTTCACGAGGGAACGGCACATCGAGGCGCGCATGACCTCGCAGGTCATCTATTTCGAGTGGTTCCTGAACTACCGGTTCGGTAAATACATCAAGGACGGCAAGGACCGCATCTTCATCAAGGACAGCACGAGTGTCGGTGTGGACCTGTACCACGAAGGGGCGGAATACCAGCGTCCTTTCACCGTATGGTACAACGGGGAACAGGTTACAACGGACAACGAGGCGGAACGCCCCCGTCCGTTCTACCTGCTGGCGGAAGAGAAGCTGATCAACAAGGTCAACTTCATGGTCTGCGTCCCGCCCGTCACCATACCTCCGCGGGAACTGGTCTATATGCTTTCCTATGTGGTGAACACCTATAAGACAGCAGGCAAGACCTACCTGATCAAGATCGACGAAGACGAATACACCCCCAATAAGAATACAGGACAATGAAAGAATATATTGCGGAAACCGGCGGACGGTATACCTACTCGGACGATATCCTGAACTTGCAGGAACTGGCTCTCAGCATGAGTGCCGTTTTTGACGGCTGCTCGGACTTCATCATCTCCGGATGCGAGATCGAGGGTCCCCGCGTCTCCCCGGGTTATGTCTGGCTCGGCGGAAAGGTACGCCGTTTCGACGGCTGCGCCGATGCCGTCTATCCCTATTATATATACGAAATCAACCGGCATGAATCGGTGGTCTACGCCAATGAGGTCAACAAGCGCGGGCGTACCTGTTATCTCTGTGCCGGGGCCAGGGCTGTTCCGGATACGGTCGATCCGGTTACCGGCAAACTGCCGGCGGCTATCGAGGTGACGGAGAGCTACGCGCCCCGGTTCATCGACAAGTTCTTCGGCCGCTATGCCGTCCTGCTCGATACACCTTTTGCCCGGCAGACCGTCAAGAAGGATCTGGTGCTGGCCGGAACGTTCACCGGGCAGAAAGAAATCAGTTCCAAGACCGCCGTCTCCGTCAGCGGCGGGAACGGCTACATGCTCAAAGGTATCGTCAAGGCGGACGGCCATGCCGCCATCGGTGCCTACCTGCACGGTCTGCTTGTCAACGAGATTATCATCCGGACGGACGGCACGTTCAGTTTCATGAAACAAGGCAAAGAACTGGCCAGGGTTACGAAAGACGGCATATCCTGCGGTACTTCGCTGAGTGAAAACGCCCGGATCGGGGCTGTCCGCATCAAGGGATACGACATCTATAACACCTCGGATGTGACGGATGAGGGTTGTATCCGTATCAATTACCACGGCACGGAAGGCGGAGGAACAAAATACCGTGACTTCGCCGTGCATGACGGAAAAGCCTGCACCACACCTGTTTTGAAAGTCATCGGGCGTACCGCCACCCTGCAGGTCGGCGGACTGCTCTCCCTGCAAAGCACCGGACGGGGTATCGATATTCAGAATACCGCCTATACGAAAGACAATGCCAGGCTGACAAACCTGATTACCTGGCGCGACAGTGCCGCCGCGCTGCTCGCCACCGTCGGCTTCGACACCGCTGACAGTTTCCGTTTTGCGCTGAGGAACGCTCTGGGCGACATCGTGCTTGCCCCTTTGGGAGCGGTGGATGTGCTCGGTACGCTTAAAATCAACGGAAAATCCGTGTCCGACACCTATGTGACCGTCACGGCCTTTACGGAGGCGATGGGAAAGAAAGTGGATGTGGTAGAAGGCAAACAGCTCTCTACCGAAGACTTCACGACCGAATACAGGAAGAAACTGGCGGCTATCACTACCGGAGAACTGACGGAGGGCGGCGAAGGTTATGTCACATCGGGAACCGTTGCGGCGGCTTTGAAAATGAAACTCTCCGCCGACGGGAACCTTTCCGATGTCATGGACAAGGCTGCCGCCCGGAAGAATATCGATGTCTATTCCAAAGCGGAAGCCGGGGAGGTATTTTTGGAAATCTCCGAAGGACTGAAGGAGCTGGTACGCCTGACGGCGGACGAGATCAGCGGGTTGACGGCAGAGGAAGCCGCTGAACTGAAAGCAAAGCGGCAGGCGGCCGTCAGGGATACCCTCGATGCCGAAAAGAAAGGTACCGGAGAGCTGAAACTGGCCAAGATTTCTAACCTGTCCGACCTTCCGGACAAGGGCAAGGCACGCAAGAACCTCGAAGTCTATTCCACGGCCGAGATAGACCGGATGATGGACGGAAAGCTCGGGACTGACTCCGCTTACGAGGGCATTGTCTTCACACCCGAACTCAGGGACAAACTGCTGGAAATCAAGACCGGTTCGTTCGCCTATATAGATGAAGGTGGCATTTCGCACGCACAGATCGAGGGATACGTGATGACCTCACAGGTTGTCAGGGAACTCAAGAAAAAGGCGGAACGGCTGATGGGCGGCTACAACGCTTCCGAAAAGGATACCATCGCCACCAACCTGAACCTGTATACCAAGGCCGGGGCGGACGCCCGCTTCGCCGCGCTTGAAAACCTGTTCCAGGATTACATCGACTTTTTGACCGGGAAAGGAAAATCCCCCATGGAAGCCCGGCAGCTCCTGCGGAACAAGTTGGACGTGCTGTCCAAAGACGAAATCGTCAAGGACTACCTGCGCAAGGACGGCAAACTTTCCGACCTGTCCTTGCCGACAGCGGAGGCAAAACGGCAGGCCTGCCGCGCTATCGGTGCCGCCTATGCGGAAGAATACCAGCCCCTGCTGGCGGATACAGGATGGATACGGATGGAAAACAGCGGTTCGGGAACAGATACCCAGGGGCTGTTTGTCCGCCAGATCGGGAATATCGTGTCCATACAGGGGTATATCAATACCGCACGCAGGGACGGCAGCAACTGGGGCGGCATCGTGGCCGTCATCCCGAACAAGATACAGCCCCCGAGATACAGCGTGCGCTGCAGCGCCGCTGACTGGAACGATGACCACAAGTACAACCGGGGCTCCTCGTTCACCATCTACGGCGGTTCGCGCAGGATACAGCTTTACGAGCGCGGTATGTACAATGTCAATGTAGAACTCAACTTCACCTATTTTGTATAGTCATGAAACATAAACTCAATGTAAACAGCGATATTGAAAGCCGCCGGAGGATTGCGGAGCGCAGGAACGTTCCCGTCCGTGAAACCGTACAGCAAACCATTCAACCGCAACATCATGAAACAGAAGAAAATCAGGCGGCAGCCGCAGAAGAAACCGTCTCCCCGGCAGCAGAAGCCCCGAAAGCGAGAAGACGGAAGACCGCAGGGGACGCTTAAGCGCTTTCCTTTCGACGAGACACGGATAGGCTTCATGCTCCGGTATGAGATGCCGGTAGTCTATCATCTGCTCCGCAGGTTATGCGCCACGCAGCAGCCCTTCGAGCCGGACTGGCAGGTCATACGGTCGGTGGCGGAGGCATCGAAAGACCCTTCCTGCGGCAAGGCGAAGTTCCGCCGCTACCTGGACGAGTACCGCCGGGACGGGGTCTATTGCCGGCGCGGGAAACGGCTCACGCCGGGGCGCAAAGCCTACTATGAAGGCATATGCCGCCGCAAGAGAGAAGAGTATATCCGTCGGAACCGCAGAAGGCTGCTTGCCGAAGCGCGGAACGCGCCGGGCGGCGACAGACTGCTCGGGGAGATTAAAAACATTCTTAAAATGAAACGGTAATGCGCTGAAGGACAATACCGATGACAAACATTCATGTACATGTATGGCTGTTCCGGGTGATTTGCCTAATTTTGTATTCCACGGTCGCTGCAAGACCTTTCCATATTATCAAATGAGTATCCTCTTTCGGGATACGGTCAGCGAGACATCCTCTCCCAGTTTTATCAGTTGAACGCGGACGGTGCAACCGAACCCGTCCGTCCTGTTACCAGTTTCTTTGCGATGCGGGTATGCCGGGTCGCATTCTTCGGGCATTTTTAAATCCATAAAACAAAGCGTTTATGCAAGAAGAAGAAAAGAACAACGGCATGGAAGGCATGTCTGTCGAGGAAATGTTCCTCGGCGTTCAGGAATCTTATCAGGAGGCACAGTTGCGTGCCCAGGAGGAGAACAGGGCGTTCGCCCGTACGGAGTTCTTCCGCATGGACAAGTTCGGGACTTACCGTCTCCGTATCCTGCCCATCGCTCCCAATCCGGACGGCTCGCCGACACGTCCGGGCTATGAGTATCCCGTCCACCAGCTGCTTCTGGAGCTGGAGAAACCCGCTACGGGGAACAAGCCCCAGAAGATGTATGTCACTGTCACCCGCGCTACCGATGCCGGATATAGCGTTGATCCCATCGAGACTTACCGCCGTATGGCTGTCGAAGCCGCAAAAGAGGACGGGGATGACAAACTGGCGGAAAAGATTGCCGGGGGCTCGTTCGGAGGCGGTCTGAAATACAGTTACGGCCACTGTCTCTATGTATTCGACCTGGGTGAACGTGCCAAAGGCGTGCAGATGATGACCCTTTCCCATGCCCAGTTCAAGGACCTGGATGAGAGGAAGTTCAAGCTGTGGAGCAAGAAACTGGCCAAGAATCCGTCTTACCCGTGCCCGGTTTCCTCGGTGTATGACGCCTATCCGGTGGAGATTGAAAAGCGCAAGAACGGAGCTAAGACCGAGTATGTCATTTCCATTGACAACGAATCGGAACCGGTACCGTTGACCAAGGAGGAACTGACCGCCCTGATGGGTGCGCCGCGTATCCCGGAAATCATCTACCGCTACACCCGTTATCATCTGGGAGCCACCGTCGAATTCCTCAAACAGTGCGACGGTATCTACGGCATGTCGCTCATGGAGACGGATGAAATGAAGACGGTCATCGACACGCTGGACGGTGAACTGCCCAAGGAGGACACATCCGCGTTCTCGTTCGACCGCCGTACGAAAGATAACAGGGAAAACGGGCGTGAAGGCGGAGGCATCTCGCTGGACGACCTTTTCGAACGTTATGACGAACTTCAGCGGCAGGAACTCGGTGACAAGACCGAGGAGGGCCAGGAGCTGCGTGCGATGATTCGCGGCTACATCGAGCAGGAAGGGCTCTCCGTGCGTGTCACACGCTCCACGAGCAACCGTGAACTGCTCGACCTGATCGAAAGCGAGATGGAGGGTCCGAAGCCCGGTGACGAACCGGAGGATGCCCCCGGGGAGGAAGAAGAAGAGCAGCCGGAGGAAACGGAAGAACGCGCCGGGCGTCCCCGCCGCCGCAGATAAGCCTTTCACTAGTTCTTGAATTCTAATCCGACGGGAGGCATCCGGGCCTCCCGTCCTAATCACAATCGCTTAGTATGAAAGAGAACAAACCCTGCCTTTTGTTATTGAATGACATCCACATCTCGAAAGACAACATCCCTGCATTCCAGGCCAACTGGCAGGAGGCCATGGGAATTTGCAGGGAACGGGATATCCGGGAAGTGGTTGTCGGAGGAGACCTGTTCTTTTCCCGCGCCGCCCAGACACTCGATGTCCTGCTGGCCGTCAGGGATATGCTTGTATCCGCCGCAGACCATGGCATCCATGTCACGCTGGCGGAAGGGAACCACGACAAGGTGAACCAGGAATCCCTGTGCGGATATTGCCATGTCTTCGACCAGCATCCGAATGTGACTGTTGTGGATGAATCCCTGACCCTGTGCCGTCCGGAATGGAAGTTCGCGCTCCATGTAATGAGCTATTTTCCGGAAGACGGCTCTTTTGCCGAAAGGCTCGGACGATTGGCTGCGGAAGCGCTTTCCGGAGAACCGGAGCACTTCCTCTACATCCATGAGGGTATCAACGGGGCATTGGCACAGCCTTCGGAGAAGGAGCTGCCTGCCAGGATATTCTCTCCTTTCGACAAGGTCTTTGTCGGCCATTACCACAACCGTACCGTCATTCCGGGGACGGGAATCGAATATATCGGTTCCTCGCGCCAGCATAACTTCGGGGAGGACGAGGAGAAAGGATACACGGTGCTGTACACGGACGGCACGCACGAGTTTGTCAAGAACCGCGTGAACATGCGGTACCGTGTCATGGATGTGCCGGCGGAACGAGCCGGGCTGCACCTGATGGACGAGCTGCGTGAAATGGAGGCCGACGGCCGCTACAAGGTCAAGGTACGTGTCCATGTACCTGCCGCCGCAATGAAATCGGTGGACAAGGCCGCCCTGCTGGAAGCCGGAGCGGCGAAGGTGGAACTGGTTGCCGATGACGAGCAGCTGCCGGAGGCGGTATCCTCTTCGCTCTTCGAGAAATTCGACAGCCGCCGCATCCGGGAAACCTACGAGGACTTCTGCCGGGAGAAACAGATCGAGGATGTGTCGATGGGATTGGAGTATTTATCTAAAATAGAAAACAGATCATGTGGAAATTAAAGACGATAGAAGCCGAAAATCTCTGCGCCTTCCGTTCACTGTCCTACATGCTGCGGCAAGGCGTGACGACATTGATTTTCGGCGATAACCGGGACAATGACTCCCAGCAGTCGAACGGGGCAGGCAAGTCTGCCCTGTTGGAATGCATTGCCGTGGGTATTACGGGCAGCCCGCTTAGAAAGATACGCTCGGAGGAGATTATCAACGATGCGGCGGAAGAATGCCGCGTCGCCTTACATTTCATCAACGATTCCGCCACCGAGGAACTGCTCGTCAACCGCCGTATCCCGCGCAAGGGGACTTCCTCTGTCAGCTGCACGCTTTACCGTGGGGGCAGGCAGGTGATGACCGACGAGGCGGTACAGCCTTCGGTTGATGCCTATAACCGGTATATTCTTGACAAACTGGGTGTCACACGCGACGAACTGCTCAACAACTTCATTCTCTCCAAGTACCGGTATGAGGATTTTCTTTCGTCATCGGACAAGGAGAAGAAAGAGGTCATCAACCGCTTTTCCAACGGTATCCTGGTGGACGAGGCCATAGCCCAAGTGGAGAAAGACATCGTGCCGCTCTCTGAAAAAAAACGGCAGGTGGAACTGGAACTGGCCGGGTTGGACGGGCGTATCGGGATGTTACAGGAGCAGATACGCAAAGAGGAGGAAGCTGGAGCCGAGCGGGGGCGTACCCGTGTGGAACGTATCATGGGACTGGAAACGGCCATAGCGGCCAAGAGGGAGCAGATCCGTACCGGGCACGAGACCGTGGACAGGCTTGAGGAACAGCTTGCCGGAGTGCAGCGGGCGGACGAGGCTTTGCAGGAACTGGAAGCCGGAGATACCGCATTGGAAGCGTGTCTGGAAAAGATAGCGGAAATGATGTCCCTCTTTCCCGATGCCCGGCAGACGGACTGGGACAAGGCCATTGCCGAAAAGAAAGGACGGTTACAGACCGCCACAGAGCGGTTGAAGGATTGCGATGCCGTCTTGAAGCAGGCGGAACTGGAACTGAAAAACAGGACTGACGGCTGGGAACAGTTCAAGAAGGAGTATGCCGCATTCTGTGAGGCATACAGGGATCAGTCCGATACGACTGCGGAGAGACTGCGGGAAATCGACATCCGTCTGCGCGACCTGTCCGGCAGCATCGAGGAACTGCGCCATAAACGGCGTATCGTTTCTGCCGGTATTGACGGCCTCTCGAACAAACTGGCCGGCTCCATCACCTGTCCTTTCTGCGGGTATGAGTTTCTGGTGGCAGAACCGCAGTTCGACATCAAGGCCGGCATGAAGGAACTGAAGCTCCGTCAACGGCAGCTCACGGAAATCAACGGCTGTATCGATGAGAAGCAGGAGGAGACGGATGCCGTGGAGTTGCAGCAGAACCGGCTGAACCATGAGCGCCGGATATTGGAAGGCAGACGCACCGGATGGGAGGAGCAGCTGGCCGGGCACGAACGGGCCGTCAGGAATGCCACCCGCCACGTGGAAGAGGTGGAAAGCGGGCATAAACGCATCGCTTCCGAAATTACCGCCCTGCAAAGTGAAATCGAAGGTGTCCGCCGCAAGGTATTCGACGAGGTGTTCGGATTCATAGACGAGCGCAATGCCGTACTGAACCGCGGCATACGGGTAGGCAAGGAAGATATACAGGCCGCGGCCTGCGCCATCGACACTTTGCAGGCCACGATCCGGGAGCTGGATGAGGCGGCTTCACCCGACCTCATACAATCGCTCAAGGACACTCTCCGTGAAACGCGCGGAAAGTCTAACGAGGCGGCAGGGCGCAAGACGGCCGTCGATACCCGGGTCCGTGCACTGGAGATACAGCGGGAACGGTTCGTGCAGTTCAAGACCTATCTGGCCAACACGAAAATCGAGGCGCTCAGCCGTATTACCAACGAATTCCTGCAAAACATCGGCAGCGACATCCGTATCCGCTTCGACGGGTATACCATTCTCAAGAGCGGTAAGGTAAGGGAGAAAATCTCCATCTCGCTGTTGCGCGACGGCATGGACTGCGGCTCGTTCGGCAAGTTCTCGGCAGGCGAAGCCGCCCGTGTGAATTTGGCGACCATCCTTGCCATGCAGAAACTCGTGAACAGCAACTGCGATGGGGACAAGGGACTGGACCTGCTCGTGCTGGACGAGATACTCGAGGCGGTCGATGAAGCGGGGCTTGCCTCCATGTTCGAGGCGCTGAACTCGCTCGGCGGTACCGTGCTGGTCGTCTCGCACGGGAATGTGGCGGAGGGGTATCCGCATAAACTGGTAATCGTGAAAGAGAATGGCGAATCAAGACTCGGAGAATAGCGTACTGACCCGGGAGCAGGTACTGGCGCTGGACATCGCCACGCATACCGGATACTTCTCCCTGCATGAGGCCGGGACATGGAACTTCACCGAAAGCAAACGGCGCAACGGCAACAAGATGCACGGCGCTTTCAGGACTACGCTGCTCTCGCTACTCCATCGTTACGGCATCCGCCGCGTCGTGGCCGAGGATGTGAGCGTGAACCGCCATTTCTACGACATGCGGCGGCTCTCGGAACTCAGGGGCATCCTGCTCGAAGTGTGCGATGAACTGGATATCCCGGAACCGGAGTTCGTCAACCCGGCTGTCCTCAAGAAATGGGCGACGGGAGACGGACACGCCACCAAGACGCAGATGGTCGCGGCCTGCAAGGACAGGTACGGTATTGTCCCGGTGGATGACAACGCGGCGGATGCCTGCCACCTCTTCTACTATTACATCCGCAGGCACAGGCTGTGACAAGCCGACAACGGTTTGGATTTTTTCCGGGCGGCGGTAATGCTGCCACCCGTTTTTTCAATTGACGCTCACGGTAGCTGACAGATTAGGACATGAGATTCATTATCAACCTTTTCAGTCAGTGGAAACGTGGAAAAGAAAGATGTGTTTATTGCGGTTCTCCAGCCTGAAGACGAATCCGCGAGACAGAGGGCGGAACTTCTCAGAAAATATGTGATGCCGCACAAGAATCTGATATACAGCATTTGTATCAAATATACCTATAACCAGGAGGACATCGAGGACAACTACCTCGAGGCGTTGGCCAACTTCTTCAAGTATATGGACAGTTATGATCCGGCCCGTCCGGTAAAGACCTGGATCTATGCCGTGACCAAACGGCTTGTGGCGGACCTGAACAACCGCAACAGGAACCGCATGCCCCCGGACGACAATATCGACATTTCGGAAATATCCTCTTCGCTGTCGGATGAGGACGAACCGTCGGGAAACAGCATGGGGATGGACAACTACCGCGAGTTCTATAACGATGACATCCTCTGGGCACTGGACCGGCTCAAACCGATTTACCGGGAAGCCCTGCTCTTGCAGCAGGCTGGTTACAAACTCGGGGAAATCATGGAAATCACCTATAACAACGGTACTTTGCAGACCAGGAACGTAGAAACGGTAAAAAGCCGCATCTTCCTGGCCAAGACGCAGCTGCGCAAACTATTGACACACGATGGAGAGAAAAGAATGGATTGACGGATGCCGGAGGCTCTTTACACGGCTGGTCCGCACCACGGTGTGGGCGGATTTTGTGTTCCCTGCCGGCGGCAAGTCGGACAGGCAGCTCGGGATGTGTTTCGACAGCTTGTGCCGGGAGGTCGTCTCCGTCAGCGCGGAACGCTTGTCCGACTTCTGTATCTGTCAGACATATGCCATTTCCGGATATGATACCGCGTATCGCAGGAAATGGAACGTCTCCCATTCATTCGGGAAGAAAGCCATCGGCCGCTATCTCCGCTCGGGAAAGGAACGCCGCTACCGGGAGGACCGGTGGCTGAAGAGTTTCGGGCTGTCACGGCAGGATCTGGTGCGGGCGGTGGAAGATCGCCGCAGCCATCCGTTCGGACGTTTTATCTATCCGGAATACGAGGAGACGACCAAGCGGCGACTGCTCTCCACCGAAGCGGGATATCTCATCTGCGCGCTCTCCACGCTGATGTGGACGCCTTTCTCTCCGTCATGCTCAAAATGTGCGAAAGCGGAGCCGTGCCGCAGAAGGACACAGGCGCGCTATCCGGAACTGTACCGTATCCGCTGTGAGGCGTGGCGGAAAAAGGAGGCAAAGCCATGAGTGCCGTCAATCCGCTCAGTGCCGAGTTCCTGTATGAACTCTATGCCACGGCGCTCAGACAGGAACCGTTGTGTGCCGTCCTTACCCGGCATATGCGCAAGGAATACCTGCCGGACCGTTCGTTCCAGCGGGTACAGGAAGCGATAGCCGCACATTTCAGGACATACAAGACACCGCCGTCGTATGCCGTGCTGGCACAGACCTTCCATGAGGATTACGACGCCATCGAGCTGATAGACACTTTCCGGGAGTATGACGAGGGACAGAGCGCCGAGGTGATGACCGACATGCTGGAGTCCTACATCAAGGGGGTCCGGTTGCAGTCGGTCTATGCGGAGGTCGGAAAACTGTATAACGAGAACAAACAGGACAAGGCGGAGAAGACTCTTCGGGAATATGCCGAGTGGCTGGCAGGATTCACGCTGAAGAGCACCTCGTTCGTCGATGTGGCCGCGACTTTCAAGGAGCGTTTCGAGAGGAACCGCCGGCGCGAGGAGGAAGAGGAACGCTCGGCCGCCCCTCGTGTGTCCCGCTTCTACATCCCGTATCTGGATGCACTCAATGCCGGACGTAACCTGCGAGGTCAGCTGACCTGTTTCCTGGCCAGCACAGGCGTGGGAAAGTCGCACATCGCCAAATGGATCGGTGTCAGGGCGGACATCGATGACGGGCTGCATGTGCTGCATTTCCAGCTGGAAGGTTCGGAAGAAGAGGCGTTGAACGCCTATTCCGGCGGACTGATTTCCAGGAACGCCTACTATTACGAGCGGGGAAAGATTTCGGATACGGAGATGAGACATCTGGAAAAACTGGTCGCCTCGTATGCCGGAAGCATCACGGTGCGCAGTTACCCGCATTTCAATGCCCAGGTCTCGACACTCGACATCAAGAACGGCATTTCGGAATACAGGAAGCTCAAAGGATATAATCCGGACATCGTGATTGTGGATTCGATGGACTTGCTGACGGATGCCAACCGCCGTTCATGGGGAGCCGACCATGAACGGGCGAAGCGTATCGCGGTGGCCAATGACCTGAAGGACCTGGCGGCGGACGAAAAGGTATGGATGGTGGTGACTTACCAGTCTACCATCGAAGACCGGGAGTGGCTGAATGACGAGCGGAACGTGCTGACCGAGTACAACTGTTCGGAGGCCAAAGGTCTGGCCCGCCCGTGCACGCACCTTGTTTCGCTCAACCAGTCATCGGCTGAAAGAAAGGAGAACGTTATGCGCCTGCACGTGGCCAAAAGCCGGTTCTTCAAGAAAGGAGACACTATCAGGATTGCCACCGACTACGACAATGAGGTGTTCTATGACGGGCAGAGGACACTGAATCTGAACAGGGAATAAAAAGCCATCGATCCGGATGTGGCGTGTCGGTGGCTTTTTGACTTGTAACGACTGGAATGTTGAGAATATATGGCAGCTTACATGCGTAAAACCAATTCCGGACAGATACGATTTTTATTGTATGCCCTTTGTATTCCGCCATATCGTCCGTTCCCCATGTTATCAACAGCAGGGTTTCACTTTGCAATTCTCTTGCCGCCTCCTCCAAGGCTTTCAGTTCACGTTCACGGGTCTTGGCGTCCGAGATATCATACGACACCTGTACCAGACAAGAAACCTTGTACCCGCCCTTGAGTACAAAATCAATCTCTGTGTCATTTTTTGTGTGGTAATAGAACAAGGTATCGTAGCATGTGATCATTTTAGAAAAATGCAATAATTGCAATAACATAAAATGAATTGCCATTGAGTTTTCACAAGAAACGACCGACGGCAGTTTGGGTAAAACTTTGATCTCACAGTAAAAAGTCTCGGCATCGGTAAGAGAATAACAGATTTGGATAGCCAGTTCCCCTTCCAGGATGTAAAAAACGCCTCTACACCTAATAATCAGCCAATGCTGATTCAGTAATCTTCTACCTAAGATACTGATCTGGATAAGGACAGATTCCCATTGACTGGCAGCTTGTTGCACCGTTTGAGTTTAATAAGTGCCAATTAGGCCGTTCGGATGGAAACTCCAAAAGAACATGGAAAAGAGCATGCAAAAACATACTTTCGGAAAACATATCCAAAGTACTACATTGGCAGTCGTTTAGAGGAAAATGTATTCTTTAGGCGGATTCCAGTATATTAGATTTCCTTTCCTTTTTGTTTAAGAAGGAAAGAGTCAAAGATATCTCCAGCACTTACTCCTATTGAAATGGTCCGGATTTGATGCCCTTCATTGGGAAAAACAGTTACAGTCATTATATTTTTCTCAATCCTGATAGATATACAGTTATCTTCATATTTTTGCCCATTATCTATTATATTTTCAGTTCCATTGATAGCATATACCCAAAAACTCTCATAATTATAGTTCATAAAGATATAACTCTTGCCTGCTTGTGGAACTTCTATATTGTTTTTATTATTCCAAATCATAGGGTCCCAATCTCCATCTTTATCCGTACAAGAAAAAAGAAGAATACTTATTGTTAAAAGGAAAAGCCAATTTTTCATATCGAAATTATTGAATATTCAAGATTATACTTATACATTTTTTGGAAAGATAATACTTTTATTAAGTGCGATCAATCACATTTTATGGGTAATTAAAAAATGTATTGACTTTCATTTTCCCTGATTGTTACTCACCACGCACTCGGCACACTTCCCCGTGTGCCTTTTCCTTGTAGGCTTGCGGGGGAGAGAGTTTCATCCTCCTCTCTCCTTTGTATTTACAAGCCTTTTCACGCTATTCCCTGACTGGACGTACAGAAAATCCGCCAGCTCGTGAGAAAACCGCCCGTTTATCTCGCGAATACTTCCCCCCGGGACGCGAAACAAGAGTCTTGCTAAAAGACAACACCGGAGCTGTATTGAGATTCCCTGCTGTTGCTGTCCAATAATAACTGGCACCTATTATTATATTCCCATTTTTATTGTTCCTGCCGAGTGAGTTTGGAAAAAAGAGGGTTCCCCCTGTAGTATCCCAATTCCCGGGAGCTTTCATCGGTTTACAATAAAAGTAACCACCCTGATTATTTGCAAATAGGGTTATAAATCTATCGCCATTTATATTCCTGTCTGTATTTTGCTCATACTCATTAATTGTAGTTGCCGAGAAGACTCCTGATGCAGGCAGACAAAAACCACTTGGCGAAGGGTCATAAATGGTTTTTCTAACCGATGCATCAATAGCTGTGTTGCTGGAAGTACTGCATCCCCAAAGATCAGTTTCATTCTCCAAAGTCCAATTTGTATTATTCCAAGCCGAAGAAGCAATATCCTGGTAGAACACGTGCGGATTCTTTATACCTACAGCGATAGGAACCTTCTTCTTGATTGTTTTAAATTGGTAGTCTGCTAAAGCATAACAAGGTTTTGAAGTCGGTGACGAAGAGCCATCGACAGCCCCTGGCATCGGGTCTTTACGTCCGAACTGGAAATAAGTATTATTGCCGCTTTGTTTGACGATATGTTCTTCCTGAACAAATGGCACAATCTTTATCATCCCAGTCACAGCCTGTGTGAAGCGCACCAGCACCTTCCGTCGGGCATAAGTCGTGGTCTCGCCGTCGCACCAGCCGATGTTCACCGGCATCATGGCATAGCTTTTGTTACTTTTACTATACATGTTTTTGATACCCTCACCGAGTCTGTAATCCGTAACCCAGATATGCCAGCTCCACATGACTTCTCCCTTCCCCCGCACGGCCACGACAGCGTTACCCTGCCTGATTGCCGATCTGTCCACCTTGAACTCCAGCCTTTTCTTGTCAGCCGAAAGCCAGACCTCTGTCACCAAATTCTCCTCGTCCTGCCAGAGCAGGATAGCATCGGTAGGATTACATTGAGAATTATTATAGATATATGGATTAGAAATCTGTTTATCGAGGTGATTCCTGAAATGCGGCTTATTATAAGCAGGGGTATTGAAATTCCCGTTCTTGATTCCATTGCCGTAAACCAACGGGAGTGAATAGATGCCCGGAGCGTTTACCAGATAACAATTTGCCGTATTCTCCACCGCCTCTTCTCCACTGCTGTTGGAGAGGTTATAGGGTGTTTTTCCCGTTTGGACATTGATGTCTTCTGCTATCTGTAACTTACTGTTGTGCGGGTTTTCTGTCACGCCCTGCTGGGCTTCGGCCGTTGCCCTATGCTGCGATACACCACCATTGCCGCTCTCGGTGAAGCCCGTGAACCAGAAGGGGCGGGAAATTGCATGATAACCACCCACGCCGTCCTCCTCTACAAACTCAGCCGACCATTTCATTTCGACTTTCTGCGAAGAACCATCCTCACCGGAAACGGTAGCAAAACTACGAACCGTATAATTTACAGCTCCCCCTTCGTGGGTAAAATTACCGGAAGATGTTACGGAAAATTCCGGGACCACAGATATACTTGTCGTGGAAATCCGGTAGGTGATTGTTTTACCCATGGGCCAGATTTTCCCGGCAATAGAGGTGCTCAGAGTACGTGGCGTCGAGGAGAGCCCGTCCGTGTAGGCTATCTCAATAGAAGCTCCTGCGGGAAGATGCTGGGGAATCATCATAAAAGTAGTTACTCCACCTGTAATCTCCTCGCCGGGCTGCCCGCTCACTTCTTTGTCGGGGGTCTGGGAAAAGCTCTTCACGCTGCCGAAATCCCGCCAAGAGGTACCGCCCACCGGGTAAACAGCTTTCCCGTACACGTTTTTTAGTGTGATTTTCGTGATACGCCCGGGCAGCATGTCGTCACCCGTGACAAATCGCACGGCGGTAAGCACGTGTCTGAAATTCAGGGGAGCTGTGGACGAGGTGTTGCCGGGCATCTCACCGGAAACGGCCACTAGCAGGTCTTTTTGATCCGGGACATCATCCGGGAGCGAACAGGTGATTGTCGGGGTCCCCGCCACGTCTTTCCCCGATAGGACGATCCCCTCCCAATTGTAAGGTGCGTAGGCGAAGAAACGCACGTTGCGCCCGCCCCCGGGCCAGTAGTAAGAGGTTGTCCAGGAAGAGGATTTCGTGACCATGACATTGTACATGTAATCCGGAAAACATGAACTCTCATCCCATGCACCGGAATACACAGAGGCCAGCACACCGAACGAATCGTAGAAGCCCATACCGTCGACAGGCGCGGCCCGGGTCAGCACCCGCCCTTCTCCGGCACGGTCGCTCCCGGACAGGAAAGCATGCAGGTAAAGCTCCCGCCCGCCATCCTCCGTCTGCAAGGGTAGTACCCCCAGAAGAGAATCCACCACAACCATGTCCGTATCCTCCCGATCCCCGCCCGTACGGGTAATCGGCCGTACTGTAGCATCAGATAAAGAGAAACTGATTTCAGGACCCGGATGCATGGTTGTCAACGACTCATCCCAGCACGAACCGAGTAACATCATTACAATCAACAACACCCAAAAGCACGCACCGGATGAGCAAAAGCCCCTTGAAACAATGGTATAAATCTTTTTACTCATTCTATAATAATTTTCTTTGTCAGTGACTATTTACATGTATTCTGCGATGAAGAGAGGGCGACTCAAAAAACTGAGTCGTCCTCGTTTTATCCGTACTCCTAATGGAAACTTTCCCAAAATTTTCAATTCTCAGAAAAAAACCTTTCGGGCAACCTCTTTTTCTACATATTAATATCCTCTGCTTTCTCTGTCCAGTCAGTCACACTTACAGTAAACTTGATCGCTCCGCCCAAAATATCGTCCCCGGGCTGGTAATTATCATCCGGATCCACCACTTTCTCGGGATCGACCTTACCGGCCCCGTTCGAGAAATCGAGCGTGTAAACGTACTTATTACCAGCCACCCAATTCGTCTCAATAGGAACGGCCACCCAGTCATAGTCACCACCGTTGGCAACCGGATAGACATGTGCCCCCGCCTTTGTAGTGATTTTAACTTTCACAGCCAGATAAGCCCCCTTCGCGACATTGGTTTTGTCTGTAGCAGCAGCCCATGCAGTAAGTTGCTGCGGAATCAGCATGGCGTTGTCATCGTCCGTTTTCATAATGGAAGCGGGCATGCCATTCAACATCCTTTCTGTCTCATAGGTAACCTCGTAATTGGTTTTCTCTGAATTCAGCGTCCATGTGTTAGCATCAAAATCGAACGTCCCTTTAGAAACGGGCATTCCGATACGCACGCCTTTCACTTTGTACTGATAACCCTCGTTTGTATTTTTGGCCTTGACCTCAATCTGAACCAACCGATGCTCGAATTGCAACTGAACGCCTGACGTTTCATTTGTTTTATTACCGGTAGCCTTGATCGTAACGAAATCTTTCTGATTGCTGATATCTGTTGCAGGTGAAAAATCAGTAAGCTTCTTGGTCGCGGAAGTGATTGTCAACGTCCCACCAAGATCAGTTTTTGAAGGCGAGTAGGCATAAAATGTCAGGGTGCTTCCATCTCCCGGCCAATAATAAGCAGGTGTAGAGGTAAAAAAATTACCATTTTTCGAGAACAACTGATCCGAGAAAAGATTTTCATTGCGTGCGTCCAGGGCAGTCACGTAAATACTACTCATATTCGCCGTGTTCGTTTCCTGGGCACGGGTCCCCATGGCAGCTCGGAAATCAATTGCATTTCCCTTGTTGGTATCCAATACATTTTCTTCCGAGCACGATACCATGACAAGTGCAGCCATGGCAGTTAAAAATAATTGCTTTTTCATACGTAAATAATATTAAATTAAACAAATAAAATTGATTCTTACATTTCTATATTTTCCTCCTCCGTTTCCCACTCGCTGACGTTTGGGCGGAAGCCACCGCCATTGGCGATGGGTTTCGGCACGGGAAGGCCGTACAAAAGGATGTGTACGTTACGGGGATCCGGGGCCGTGTGGACCTGCTCCGTTACATCGTAGGTATGTTTCCACTCGCTCCCGTCGGACAAAACGGCATAGACCGTCAGATGATGCATGTTCCGTTTCGAGTGGCATTGTCCGAAAGTGAGCAGCTCCCCTGTAACAATGGTTTTATTATCAGAGATGACTCCGTCGAAAGGTATTGTAACCCGCTCGTCCGTCGTTTCTTCCCTGCCGGCAAATAACCCACTCGCCAAACTTGACAGCACACCACTTATTCCCGACACATATTTAAGATTCTCGGCATTGCGAATCTCTATCGAATAACGACATACAGATACTTTAGGATATAAAGTAATGGTTTGCAACTGTTTTTGAGTCAGCTCTACATGTACTATGTAATCGCTCCAAATCATATCAGGCGAGAGCATTATAGGCTCCGATTCTACCGCTCCGCTTCCATGCATATTCTTTACATCCATCATGTTCATGAAGGCATAACCTGAAGTAAGAGTTACCTCCCTTGTAGTTACACAAAAAGTTTCCCTTTGCCTCGTGTTCAGGTAGCGAATATTTTCCGTGTCACTGTTTAGGCACAACACGCTATATGCCCCGTTAGAGACACGAAAAGTTCCTCCTTTTCGGTCGGTAAAATCATAACGTACTACCTCGCCGCCTCCGACAGGAAACAAATAGAGCGACATAGATGCCGGATTGGCATCAGGAGCCTTCTGCCAATCAAATATCACTCTTGCATTCACAACATGAGGAATACCATTATAAAGTTCTTTGTGTTCACAAGAAAGCATGACAGCGAGCATCACCACTGAAATAATTGCAAATGCACATTTTTTCATTTTCTGCCTCCTTTCTCATTAAAATAGCCTTTCCCAAGCAGCCAAACAAGTGAGACCTCCGCCTTCGTGGGACCAAACCAATGACGCCGTCCAGTCTCTTTCCAAACATAATATTTATTTTCTGGATAGTATTTTTGAAACTCTCCACCCCAATACCCGGCTCCGATAACAAAATCAAGATTTAAACGACGTCTGATAGGTAAAGAGTAGCCGTACTCTACTCCAACTGTATAATTCATCTTATCCCAAAGTGTACCTCCTGGTATACCACCTATATATCCCCGACTTCCAGTCTCGAAATCATAAGTGAACCCTTGCGAATAAATACCAAGATGATGTCCGGTTAGCGGCTTTTGGTTAGCACGGGAACCGAAATACTTTCTAAAAAACAGTTCTCCTCCGTAAATACGCCAATAATGATGACGTTGATCATTTTTCCACCAGGCGTACATCCAACTCCCTCCAGCTGACCATCCCTTCCCCAAATAAAACTCCATACCCAAATTTGGAACGAGAGCAACGCAATAGAGTAAATTGGTTTTCAGTCCGATATAAATGGAGCGTCCCCCTATAGGTTCAACTGGTTGAAGCGGTATCGAAAGTGGGGTGGATATAGAACCTGTCGAATCATTAAAGAGAGACCGATAAATGGGAATAGCCATTCCCGGTTTCAGTATTCCGACTGAACAAGGTTCATAAACGAAAAGAATCTTTGTCCTACGTAGTTCAGGAAAGAAAAACTTTTCCATATATCGCCAGACCCGTCCTCCATACAGACGCTGTAAACGATTTTTGCGACTGTCAACAATTGCCCCGTCACGAATGACCCACTCGGGAGTGTTGTACAAGATATCCAACACTTCTGTCCGGTGAGGCATGTCAGACATGGCAATCTGTCCCGTCAGACCAATCCAGTCCACTCCTCTGGACTCCATCTTGAAAAAGCAGGTATCCAGTGCCAGTTTTTCTTTTAAATATGTCCTCGCAGCTATACCCCTACGGTCGGAAAGGTATCTGTTAATCTCCGTCCCTCCTTCCGGAGATGCTCCTGAAACGATACAAACCTGGCGTAAGCGGTGTTCCGATTCCTTGTTAAACAGCCTCGTGTGGTGCAGCAAGGAATCGAAGCGGATACCGTTATCCCGAAAGGAGGAAGACAACGTATCATATCCTTGTTGGAAATATAATTTCACGCTTACCGTATCACGGGACACCATCTCCTGCCCAGTCAGATACCTGACATTCGAAAATGGCATGAGAAGTAATAAAAATAACCTTATGTTTATTTTCACCATTCTATATATTATATATTTAAAGTTGTTTTTCTGAAAAGCTATCTGCTTCACTCGATTTTGTTATTGTCATGCAAATGTATTGTTTGCAGGTATAGAAAAAAAAGAAACAATTAACTTTTTTTTGCTTATAAGTACTTAAAAATTAATCTTAATAAACTTAAACATACTTTAGGAATGTTGTCTAAATACTTATTTATACTTTTCCTCTATCTTTGCAGTAGAATATTGAGATTAAACGTTTCAAATTAGCATAAAAGTGTGCTTAATCATAATTGAATTTCTTATTATCATTAAAATTATTTGTATGTTTAAATGGTATAATTATATAATTTCCAACTCTATCGAACAAGGAACGCTGATGGAATATCAGCAAAAACGTGTATTTCATGTTTTTCTGGTCCTGCTGGCTTTGTGCATACCAGCATACATGTATATGATCTCTTTTCCCAATAAAATATATTATTATTTAAACGGGGCACTTTTTATTGCAACAATCCTGTTCGTTATAGCCTACTTCACGAATAAAATAAAGTTGAACACCGCTTTCTATTTTATTCTGATTTCAATACATATTGAAATTGGCACGGAGATTATCTATTGTTCCACAATTGACGAATATCCGTATCAAAGATTGTTGATCATGGGCAATATCATTTTATCCGTCTTGTTTACTATGTTTTCCGTGTGTGCCTACATGAGCAAGACCACCATTCAGATATCGCTTATTTCTGTCTTGTCGTACACCGTTTGCGTATTTATCACCAATGGTCCCTTTCTTACAAACTATCTCCCTATCATTGTTATTATATTCACGGTGAAATCCTTGTTCGGTATTTTACTGCACAGAAACATAAGTTGCCTGCAGCAGGAGAACGACATGCTGAAAAAGGAGGAGTCAACGTTGCTAAAAGTACTTCAGGTGAATAGGGAAGAATTGTTTGCTCTCGCGGAATTGATAAGTAAGGAAATTTCGGAGGACAATATCAACTCGTTGCTGGATGTTGTCGGGGAAAAGACAAGAAAGACACTTTTTATGGCTCTTCACGCCCATCTCAAAGAAGAAAAGAGTAGGCTTGAAATCATCAGAAAAATATATCCGGAACTCTCTCCATCTGAATTATCTATCTGTCGCTTGATTCTACAGGATAAAACCGTCAGTCAGATATGTGAAGAACTGCATAGGAGCAGCGGCAATATCACCAGTCAGCGTGCGAATATCCGAGCAAAATTTAAACTAAAAAAAGGAGACAATCTAAAGGAATATTTACAGGAACGGATGAAACAGTATGAAGAACAGTACGAATCAACGACATGATCACACTCCTTGTTTATGAGGATTGACTACATGAACTATTGCTAAATCTTTAGTTTCGCAGTAGTTCACATACCATGTTCTAAATCAAAACTCTTTTGAGGAAAAATTGAAGGTTTTAAGTTCTATCCGAAAGTCAATATTGATTTTTATTTTTTTTACAATACCCATCTGTATAAGTTAGGATGTTTTTTTCTAGTTTTTTGGGGGAATCTGATGATTTCATGTCTCTGAAAATGTTTAGGTACTGCGCTTTTGAAATAGGAGTTGCTGTTCACTGCACGGGTGTGCCAGTCCTTTTCCTCCCTGCTCAGTTTTCCGCCATTGTTCAGTTTGATACGAAGTCTGTACACTTTGCTGACTTGCAGGTTCTTCAATTTCGGGACTTCCCACGCTACGAATTTTGTTGCTACCGTTGCTCTCACATCCGTTTTGTTTTTTGTTTTAATGCGAATTCAAGAGCTGAAGGAGTTGAGTTTCGGGCGCTTAAAAAGGTAAGGGAGTAGAGGATGCAAGGTTTTTCGGAAAAATACGACCGCAGGGTTGGAGATTTTTCCAGAAAACAGGAGGCTTGACCTTGCATTCCCGTCAATTCCCGAAATTACCTTTGCAGCCAGAACGGAAATGGCTGCCAAATGCGGTTGCTGAAAGGCACAAAAATTGAGAGAAACGAAAATAGAGGCAGATCCGGAAAAAAACTTCAAGGAGAGAAATCCACAAAACGATAAAATCCAAAAAGAAAAGGAAACACAGCCGGGGAGAGTGAAAACATTCTTCCCGGTTTGCCTGCTGTGGGGAACGGCTTGTTTCATTGATTCTGTCATAATCTCCCGTTTTATTTGTAATTTTGTACTTGAAGAGCTCTTTGAAGGTTACGCAACGCATAGAAATATATTGCAATAGATAACTAACTCAATCGTAACCTATTACCATAATGAGCAAATAACTATGTCCATTCTCAAGAGTTCAGACCTTTTTCATAATTTCATTGTACCAATCCGAATTCTTTTTCCATACATTTTAAACCAACCTGTAGCGGTCGCGACTATACCTTAGTATGGAACTGTCGGTACATGAATATCAATATCTGGTTTCGGAAATAACCCGCGAGACGGGTGCCAAACGGGACGGGAGCGGTAAGAACCTTATCGTTCCGTGCTGCCCGTTCTGCGGAAAGTCGGGCGGCAAGTTCGGTATCTATATCGGCAAGGAGACTGCCCGCCGCCAACCTTTCATGGCCCACTGCTTCTCCTGCGGGGCATCCACTCGTACATTGGAGCGACTTCTGGAGGCTATCGGCCGCACGGACCTGATGGTCTCGCAAACAGCTGACATAGCCTCACCGTTGAACCTGCACCTGCTGGAGGAGGACGAGGCGGAAGAGATAGACGACGAACTGATGCCGGTCGAATTGCCGGACTTTTACAAGCGCACTTTCCGGCATCCGTATTTGCAGCGGCGCGGCTTCTGTTTCGACGATTACGAGTATTTTCCGGTCGGGATAACCGGCAGGCTCAATCCGCGCTACGCGGACTATGTCGTCTTTCCGGTCATCGATGACTGTACGGTTGTCGGCTATGTCTCCCGCCATACCTGGCCGAAAGAGGATATAGACACCCACAACCGCAAGACCAGACATAGCGGCGGGTACAAGATACTGCGTTACCGGAACTCCACAGAAAACGATTTTTCCAAACTTCTTTATAACTACGATGCCGTCCGTATGGATGAAACAGATACGGTCATCCTTGCGGAAGGTATTTTCGATGTCATCGCCCTGACCCGCAGACTCGAACTCTATGACAATTCCCATGTCGCAGCCGTGGCCACTTTCGGAAAGAAAATCTCCGATGTCCAGATCTACAAGTTGCAATCGAAAGGCGTGAGAACCGTGGTTATCGGCTACGACAGCGATGCCGTCGAGTCGGTAAAGCGGACGGCGGAACGGCTGAAACCCTATTTCGAGGTTTTCATCGCGGACATTGCCGGTGCAGCCAAGGACTGGGACGAACTCACGGAATCGGAAATCTACGGGATTTTCGCCTGCCGCCTGCTGTCCGTCCTTGAATACAAACTCAAAAAAGTACAGGAAAGATGATACAGAAACTTTTCTCATGGCTCGATGCACAACGGATAACCTATATCCCGGTCGATACGGAAGTGGTGGATATTCCCAGCTTCGGGCGGCTTTTTACGGCCGACCTGTCGGGAGTGGAATCCATCTTCCGCAGCGACGGGGACAGGCTCGTGTTCAACCTGATGGAAAGTCCGGATGTGCTAATAGAAGAAGGAATCTTCCATGTGGCCTTCCCGTTCGGCAGGAACTGGTACTACTATGACCTGCGGGAAGAATTCAGTTTCAACCTGCTGAAATATATCGGCCGCCCCAAGCCCCCGGTACACGATGTACCTTTCGTGAACCTCGGCATCCATACCTCCTACGAACTGCTGAACGCCTGCGGTTCGCCGGAGGATTTGTGCCGCAAGGCGAAATGGCTCGGGCATACGGCTGTCGGCATCTGCGATCGCAATACAATGGCCGCCACGCTGAACCTTCAGAAGGAGTGCGCCAATACCGGGCTGAAACATATATTCGGCTACTCGCTGACAATGATGCACGAAGAAGAACGTGTCGGGCTGAAGATTTATGCCTTGGATAACGAGGGGCTGCATAATCTGCTGCGCATCCAACGGGCTGTCATGGTCGATTCGGAAGACAACACCCTCCGCTATGAACAGCTGCTGATGTATGCCGCAGGTTGTGTGCCAGTCTTTGCCACCCGTTCAGTCTACTGGATGGCCGGACATTCCAAACAGGTGGAGCGTATCCGAAAAGGTGCCGAAGCGGTCTATTACCAAGTCGACGCCAACGAATACAAGGCGGATCGCATCGACAGGGAGCAACTGGAAGCCCTGAAATATTATTTCGGCAACTGTTATGATGCCGACACGGATTCATTTACAGTAGAACCAGTCCTGATTCCGGACTGCTACTACATGGACAAGGACGATGCAGGGTACAGAATCGTAGTGAACAAAATTGCCACGGGAGCCGCTCATGAACAGAGCGATGACCAGTATTTCAAGACAGCGGATGAATTGTACGACACGCTCCGTCCTCTGTTCTCCGGGCAATGGGACTTCGACTCCCTGTTCAGGCGCATGTGCCGTCCCACGGTGGAGATTGCCGGACGTGCGGACGCCTCATTCGAGACCGGGCGCATGTTCATGCCGGAATACCGTATGCGGCCGGAAGAGCGGGAACGGTATGGCGACCGCCGTACGATGTTCCTCAGACTGCTTGACGACGGGCTGGACCGGGAAGTGCCGGAACCGGAGCGGGAACGCTACAGGGAACGGCTGGACGAGGAAGTCTATATCATTGAATCGACCGACAATGTGGACTATTTCCTGGTGCAGTGGGATATGGTGCGGGAGGCACACCGGAGAGGTATCGCAACCGGTATAGGTCGCGGTTCCGCCGGGGGATCGCTGGTTTCCTACCTGCTTGGCATAACCTCCATCGACCCGCTGAAATATGACCTTATCTTCTCGCGCTTCCTCGTGCCGGAACGCTGCGGGCTCAGCTGGAAAGACGAACTGACGGTGCTTGCCCCGGACATCACACTCGGCAAGGGCGAACGCTATGTGGAAATGGAATCCGAAGGCAAGACTTACCGTCTGTGCACGGATGCCCGGATGCGGGTAATCCGTAACGGAGAAGAGCGGACGATATACGCAGATGAATTGATGTGTGGCGACGAAATCCTTTTTGACCGCCGAGATTGCTTGTGGAACCTAAAGGAACTCGAAACCCATGAATCCGATCTACGAACACCACCGTCCCTATGACGGTTGCGACCTTTACCAGGGCGATGCACTCGATGTGCTGCCCCTGCTGGCTGAAGAAGGCATCACTGCCGACATGGTATTGTCAGACCCTCCATACGGTACGACACATTGCCGATGGGACGCCGTGATAGACATCCCCGGGATGTGGAATGCCGTACAGGGCATATCCAGACCTGACACTCCCATCCTGCTGTTCTGCCAGCATCCTTTTACGAGCCTGCTGGGCAGCTCCAATCTCCGCAGGCTACGGTATGCCTGGGTATGGGAGAAGACGCAGGCGACAGGTTTCCTAAACGCCAGGCGTATGCCGATGAAGGCGCACGAGGACATTCTGGTCTTTTACGACAGGTTGCCGAAGTATCATCCGATCAAGACGGACGGGCACAAGCGCAAGGTCGTGATGGCCGAACACCAGCGGAAATGCGATGCCGGCGAGATATACCGGAAGCACGACAATTTCCGGGATTACATATCCACGGAACGCTATCCGCGCAGCGTGCTGAAATTCAAGACCGACAAGCAACAGTCCTGCCTGCATGCGACACAGAAACCTGTCGCCCTGCTGGAATACCTGATACGCACCTACACCGATGAAGGAGACATTGTCCTCGACTTTGCGATGGGCAGCGGCAGTACAACCGTGGCCTGTCGGAATACTGGACGCCGGTTCATCGGCGTGGAGATAGACCGGGAAATTTTTCAGACAGCACTAAACCGTATAACCCATGGCTGACCTCCGGGAAATCTGGGTGGATATCAAGAACTATGAAGGAAAGTACAAGATCAGCAACCTCGGGCGTGTCAAGAGTCTGGAACGGCAAGTTTCGCATGACGGTATCACCTGGACACAACCCGAACGCATCATGTGCCATTGGTGCGGGACGACTTCGCTTTATGACTGTGTCCGGCTCTACAAAGGCGGTGTCGGGAAGAAGTTCTCCGTGCACCGTCTGGTGGCACAGCACTTCCTGCCCGACTGGAATCCGGGACTGGAGGTGAACCATATCGACGGGAACCGCGACAACAACCGTGCGGATAACCTGGAAATGTGTACGCACCAGCGGAATATGGAACATGCCATAGCGGGTGGTCTCAAACGGGATTACGGCGAGAAAAGCGTGAACGCCAAACTGACCAACGGGCAGGCGGAAGAGATACGGGTGAGATATTCCTCCGGCCAGGCTTCCCAGAACAGCCTGGCAAAACAGTACGGTGTCAGCCGCCAGACGGTAAGCGCGATAATACGATACAAGAAATATATCAGATGAAAGTAACACATATAAGAATCAGGAAAGCAGACGGGCCGCTGACGGTCATGGATGCCTTTGTGGACAAAGGACTGACGGAAGGCGGCCACGCTTCGCTGCCGGACATAGATGTCGACTATGCCTCCGACCGGCGGCAGGAGATCAAGGATTACCTGGAAGAACGGTACAACGCGGACGGCCGCCAGCGTGTCTTTTCCGCCGGCACCTTTACCACGATGAAACTGAAAGCCGCCTTGAAGGACGTGGCACGCGTACACCGCGTGCCTCACTCCATCGTGAATTATATCACCGCCATGATAGATGATGGCACGGACTGGACAGGACTGTTCAGACAGGCTGCCTCCAACAGGAAACTTCGGGACTTTATCCAGACCTATCCGCTGGTCATCGAGGACGTGCAAGGATTGCTCGGACAGCCCAAAGCGGCCTCCATACACGCCTCGGCCATCGTTGTCACACCGGACACGCGGGACGGCAGGCCCGCCGAATGCTTCGATTTCCTGCCGGTCCGCAAGATGGACGGGGCACTGGTATCGGAGTTCGACGGCTATTCGGTCGATGAGATCGGATTGCTGAAGGAGGATGTGCTGGCGACAAAGGAGCTAGCTAAACTGAGTGCCGTCATCGCGTTGGTCAACCGGAATTTCGGGCAGGAACTCACCATCGGGCGTATCACGCAGGATATGCTGGAAGACGGGAAGACCTACCGGCTGCTCTCGGACGGCAACACGCAGAATGTGTTCCAGTTCTCTTCGCCGGGCATTACCCGGTTTATCCAGGATGTACAACCGGAGTGTATCGAGGACCTGATCGCCATCAATGCCCTGTACCGTCCCGCCACACTCGACATCGGCGCCACCGATGATTATGTCCGCTTCAGGCGTGGCGAAGTGGCCCCGGTCTATAACTACGGCTGTTATAAAGCGACGAAGAACACTTTCGGAATCATGGTCTACCAGGAGCAGTTCATGTCCGTTGCCCATACGCTCGGGGGATTCGACCCCGGGAAGACCGACTATCTGCGCAAGGCCATAGGAAAGAAGAAAGCCGACCTGATGGCCACGCTGAAAGCGGATTTCATTACCGGAGCCGTCGGAAACGGATGCCCGAACTATGAGGCGGAGGAAATCTGGCACAAGATAGAAGTGGCCGGGAAATATTCGTTCAACCGTTCCCATGCCGCGGCATACGCCCTTACAGCCTATTGCGGGGCATGGCTCAAGGCCAATTACCCCTCGGCATTCTACACGGTGGCCTTGCAATGGGCGGACGATAAGGAGATTCCTTCGTTGATCGCGGAGATGGAACGCTGCTCGTCGGCTAAGATCGTGCCGCCGGACATCAACCGCTCCGGGACGGAGTTCTTCACCGACTATGCCACCGATGAAATCTTCTGGTCGCTTACCCGTATCAAACAGGTCGGTGTCAAGACAGTGGAATACATCGTCACGGAACGCGACCGGGGCGGGGCATATACCGGTATCGAGAACTTCATCCACCGCATATTCCGTTACAAACTCAAGAAATACAGTTACTGGGACGACCCCGACAATGCGGAAGAGGCCGTGAAAGTCCCCGTGAACGCCCGGCATGTCAAGCACATGATTCTTGCCGGATGCTTCGACCGTATCGAAAAAGTCGGGGCGGTTACCGAACGCTGCGCGCTGCTCGAACGCGCCGCACGGGAACTGGGATTCTCCCTTTCTGAAAAAGACTTCCCGCAGGACATGCGCGGGCGGCATTTCTTCTGGTCGCAGCAGCAGATTGCCGTGTCGGGTATAGGCAACATCGATTACCGCCGCATCTTCGACAATTCGGAAGCCCGCGGGCAGGTCAAGGGAAAAGCCTCTTACCTGACTCTGGACGAGGTGGCACGGGACGAGAACGACGGCAGGCGTGCAACTGTCTGCGCCACGGTGGTGGATGTAACCGAACATACCTACAAGGACAGGGAGACGGGAAGCCGGAAGCGTTTCGCCAAGCTGACACTCTCCCAGAACAACCGTCTGGCGGAATGTGTATGCTGGAACGACTATTACATGGAACACCGCACCGAGATCCAGTCGCTCAAAGACCGGGTGGTCATCCTCACTGCCGTCATCCGTTACAGCGACTACAACGGCTGCAATACATTGCAGACCTATAAGAACTCATTGTTATTCATTCAATCCTGAAAAGATATGGCACCCAAGACAGAACAGAAGATATATGTAGGCATCGGGCTGGACTTTGAGACCGGAGGGCTGGACTGCCGTGAATGCGCCTGTACACAGATCGCCCTGCAAGCCGTCCGTTTCGACACATGGCAGGTATTCGACCGCTATCAGGCGTATATCGCCCCCTACGGGAAACAGGACGCGGGGCTTCCCCGACGCAAGGTGTTGCGTACCCGCCACGAGCAGGCGAAAGAACCGGAATATGTCCCGATGAAGTACGAACAGACGGCATTGGACTATTCCGCCATTACCATGGAGATGCTGCGCTCGCAGGGTATGGACATGAAGAAAGTCGCCGGAGAAGTCATCGCCTTCGCCAAACGCAGCACCCTCTCGAAGGGCTATCAGTGCAAGCCCGTGCTGGTCGGACAGAACATCGCTTTCGACATCGGATTCCTGCAACAGCTGATGAACTATGCCGGACTGGCCGCCGAGTTTGAAAAGACCTTTTCCGGTACCAAGGACTATTACGGCAACTTCCAGCCGCACTACATCGACACGCTTGCCGTGGGACGGTTGGCTTTTGCTGCCGATCCGGAGGTTACTTCGTATAAACTGGAACTGGTAGCCTCAAAATTGGGTGTGGAACTGGACGATGCCCACGATGCGGCTGCGGATGTGACGGCCACGCTTGACATCCTGGGGATCTATACCTCCCGTCTGCGCCAGACGGAAGGGGCGGCAATCGCCATGCAGAGGAAAGAGAAAACCCGTAAATATTTCAAGATATGAGTATGGACACGAATAAGGAAGCCCAAGGCATTGATAGGGAACAGATCCCCGAAACCATCACATTTCGTACGGCGGACCGCATGACCTACGGGGCACTGGGCTATGACGGGAACGAACTGATGGCATTCATATCGGGCTACGACCTGGAAATCAAGTTTAACCTGCGGCTCATCAACTCGCTGACAGACGCGGAGGCGTGTGCCGATGCATTGGCCCAAGTGTTCTATGAAGCGTTGCTGGAACAATTGATTAACGAAAAGGCGGATTTTGTAAAACCTCCGGGAAACAAACCCGCTACTCTTTCAGAAAAAGAAGGAAGAACCGATGTCAGACAAGATAACGAACACGCAGGATAGGGCGGAAGAGAAACCGCTCACGGAGCAGGAAATGCAATTCTGCAACCTCTATGTGAACGGCGGGCTGGAGTATGCCGGACGGCCGAAAAAATGCTTTGTGGAGGTATTCGGTAAGGATACGGTGAAGAACCCGTATGCTTCGGCCAATTACCTGATGAACAAACCGCATGTGCTGGCACATATCAAGGCTTTGCTATCTTCGGAACGGTTCGAGATGGAGACGATGGCCGTAAAGCTGCAGGTGACCGAGACACTCAAAGCCGTCATGGACGAGACGGCCACTTCGGATTATACCGACCGTTTCGGTGTGCCGCTCTCTCCGGCACCGCTCAGGGCCGTTTCGGTCAATGCCGCCAAGGCGCTGATGGACATTTTCCCGATCAAACACAAGGAAGAGAACAGTCTACGCATTGAGGGGAGTAACGGGAATGTGATATTTAACGTGATTGTCCCAACAATTTCTCCGAAAGATGAAGAAACGAAAAATTGATAAGAAAGAAGTGACATGGTGGGTGTATCTGGTCATTCTAATCACGCTTGTAATTTATGGATTCTGGGACAGTGTCGCAGCTGAATTGCTTTTGAGGGCGATAAAGGAAGCTTTTTCAATACTAATCGAATAAATACCAACATTATGGAGCAGATGAAAGATTTTGTAATCAAATATTTCAAGATCATAGTGGCGACACTGACATTCGTGCTGGCCTTGTATGTCCAGCACGTCAACAACACTGCCCAAATTGCTGCGCTTGAAATCAAATGCGCCGGCCTTGAATTGACAATCAAAGAGCAGTATGACCGTATAAACGCCATGAAACTGGATAAGTCCGTATTTGAAGCGACCATGAGGCAATTCAATACCCTTCAGAGTGATTTGCACGAGATCCGAGCGGATATACGGGAATTGCTCAAATGTCAGTTACAACATTAAAAAAAGTATCTTATGATAAAGAATACATATGTGACCATTGTTGCCTCTGACGAGCTGACGGAAATGTCTCTCGACGGACTGATTGGACATAAAGGGCTTGTGGTCGAAGACCTTTCCTTTATGGGATCAGATTCCAGAGGTGGCATGGTTCTTCTTGAGGAGAAATATCTGGACGAGTTTATATGGTTTATTCCTGAAACTGCCGTAATTTATGAATAAAGGGTTGTCAAAGTATTTACTCTTGGGCGTACTGTCACTTTCGGGCATCATCTATATCCAATATCGTAGGAACGTCCTTCTGGCAAGCGAAAGAGACCGTTACCAGGCTAACAATTCAACCTTGCTGTCTGAACTAACCCGTGTGCGCATCGATTCCATGACGCTCGCTGTCGATGCCAAAGGGTTGCGGCTGACTGTGGAGGAGTACAAGCGTTTCCGGACGCAGGACGCTGAGACTATAAAAAAGCTTGGGATAAAAATCAAAAACCTTGAGGCGTCCGCCAAACACCAGTTGGAAATGGGTGCTCCAATCGACGCCGTCGTGAAGGATACAGTCATTATACACGATACAGTTCCGTTACTCCGGCAGAAGGTAGAAATGATCACCCCGCACATTCAAATTACAGGGATAATCGAGAACTGCCGCTTAAAAGGCCAAATCCGTGTTCCCGCCACCTTGAATCAGGCCATTTGGGTGGAATACAAGGGATGGTGGCTTTGGAAAAGAATCAAAGCCGTTCATCAGACCATTTCTAGTGATAATCCTTACTTGAGGATAAAGTATACAGAATATATAAAAATTGAAAAAAAATAGAAATTTTGATGGATTCGTATATGAGCAGACTATTAGCTTCAGGAATTTCTTCCCTTTTTGATTAAAGACAAGAGAAGAAAAACATTCTCAGAAGAGGGCTTTCAGGTTGGAAGAGGTAGCAAATGATTCTTTCGATCTCTCGCGAACATCGTTAAGTCTCATTTTTTTTATTTATCAGGACATCGGCTACCGGGAATGACTGGACTGCTAAGATGATCCCCGCTAAAACAATAAAGCCGGAGAAAAATGTTGAAACACTTCTCGCCGGCACTTTCAGCCACGCTTCGGGAGAACCCTTCTCCTGCGTAAGGGACCGCCTACGGCAGGTCCCTTACGCAACGCACATATCCCCTCCTGTTATTCACAAGCCTGTCTTTGTCACCTGCCCACTGGGTATCCACGGTCGTGATCCATCGGACATAACCATCAAAATACATCTGGTAACCGGCACGGAACGATCTTGCCCCGTTCATGTTTCGCTTGGAGAATCCCGTCCGGGAATGGTAAACCTGGGCATCTGTTGTCTTCAGAGAAGGAAGGCTGTTCCCGAATTCGTAAACCTCCTTTTTCTCCCTGTCATCCCAGTCGAACAGGCTCCCGCACATAATTCGCAATTCCACCTCGTTGGGCACGCGCCAAGTCCCCAGGTCGCTCTTGTCTGCCTCCTGATAATAATAGGCGCACGGACTGTTTCCTTGTTCGATGTCCGTCACCAGCGTGCTCCACTTCTCGTGGTAATACTCGCTCTCCTTGTTAGGATTATTCAAATCCTTGGGTTTGTCTTTCTTATTGGCGATATACTTGGCTACCTCGAACCCGTTCTTGTAAATGGTATTGCTTTGGGAGTCCTCGTCATGTGCGGGCAACTCGTAAATGGCCCTTGTTGGTCTCGTCATGCTATAGTGCAAATGATCTGCCTTGAAGACCAGGTATTCCTCTTTCGTCCTGTTATTGACAAGAGACGTGTTCAGTTCCTTGCCCAGCTCCTCGATATGATAGCTTTCTTCCCCAGACTCCAGTATCCCCAGATCCCTGATCAACCTCACCTCCGAGTAGGGAGTACGGTCTCCGGGTGACTTCCCCCCCTTGTAATAATCAAAGTTTAGGAGGGGGGACCCGCTGCGGGACTCCAGGATACAAATATAGGGGTTGGAAGAGTATAAAGATCGGTTTGTACTTCCCATAAAGGCCCTTGATGTATAAAATGCCGTGGCGTTGTCCGAGGGGGCGTGCCCGTGCAGCCTGGAATGTAACGGCAACGCCCGTTCCCCCACGATAAGCATACCGCTCTCGCTCACCGAGGGAATATACCACTTCATCTCGGCGGCCTGCATCCGGCCATCACGGTTATCATCCCGGTTCCGTAAAAACGGGGTAAAACAGGCATATTCGGCGTGGTAATTCTTGAGTCCCCTATTATAATGGTCTCTGCTGAGAGTCAGCTTCGCGTTGTCCACCTTCGTCATGACCTGCCATAACTGGTCTTGTTTACTTCTTCCCATCGGGTCTTTCATGACCTCTTGACTGAAGTCGCCCGACCTTGCCATCACCTTCCAGGTATTCGACCAGCCGTTGGAGTAATATTTATTATAAAAGGCGTCCGGTTCTGTCGGAGCCTTCACCATAAAATCCAGGTTCGGTGTCTCGTTCACGTTTTCCACTCCCCAGACACGCATGCCTTCGGGTCCCTCCGTAAACACCGTCTTGATGGACATCTGACGGATGGAAACGACAGCCTGGTGATAACGTGACTGCCCGTCGGGGGAGATTTCATGCGACGTGTTCACTAGCAGGTCGAAAGTCCGGTCCGGGGCGTTGGCAAAGGTTTTCCACAAGTTCTTGTCCTTGGGGGCATTCGCCTGCATGGGGTTCTGCTCGTAGAAATACTCGTTGGCATAAACGGTCACTTTACAAAGTTTTGTAGTAGCATTGAACACATTGTCAGGATCGTTCATCAATCTGTAAAGGAACTGTTCAAGCGACAACAAATTTGCACCGGTGTTTGAGAAATACTCCATTGTCTCATTACCGTTGTCTGCCAGAGTACTCGGATGGACATAGAATTTAAGCCATTCTGTATCGGCCTTTTTATTCATGGAAGGAATATAGCGGTTTCTTTTTAAATTTTCTAATTCCTGCTTAGTGTAAGAAATGACCTTATCACAGAACGGGGTACGTACAGCGAAAGAGATTATGGCATCACTCTTCAAACTTCCATTGGAATTGAAGATAGCAAGTTCGTCTTTTTTAAAACGTATCAGCCCCTGCTCATAATGACAGTCAAATTTGAATGACCTATGTGCGTCATATACCAGCCCCTCCGTTCCGGGAGCAGGTTCTTTCTCGTCATTCTTGTCGGATTTTGCTTCCACAACCAGGTCGTTCATCCCCTTGATAGTCACATTATAGGTATAATGTACGTTACGTTCTATATCATAATCATTGACCGGGTCTCCGGTTGATGTATATCCCAAGTAGATACGGTAAGTCACTCTTCCGAAACGTTCGGTAGGGGTACCTCCGGGCACCATATTCTGACGCAACTCACCCGTAAACTCGATATAAGGAGCCAGATCCGGGGCATATTCCGTCTTACCGTTCTGCAGGTTTGGCTTGCCGGTTGCGCCTGCCACAGGAGTCTTCAGCTGCTTCTGTCTCAGGTCATACCCCTTCCTCTCCGCGTTGTAACCGGGAGAGGTGGGAGTAATCATTTTTTTTGCCAGTTTCCGGTTCTCCGGGACGTAAAACGTAGTAGTAGAAGTAGTAGCGTCACCCTCGAACTGAAATAATTCGGACAACCAGTACGAACCCACCTCCATCCCGCCGGCATCCCAAGGAGCCCCGGCGTCACTGCCCTTGATATGCTCGGTGACAAAGGTCGAGGCCGGCACGTTACCGACTCTCCATGTCCCGGGCACGAACGTGAGCCCCTCCCCGGTTTTCAGGTTGACCGTGATTTTCGCCTCCACACGTTTCAGGGAGACCTCGAGACGCCTGGTGTCGGGACGGATCTCCTCCGTCTTGGTAACTGACATCAGCAGGTTCCCGTTCGGTCGAAACAGGGTACGGGCGGTCATCTCCGCCTTGACCCTCTGAATGTCCGAGAGGGACGACACGCCAGCCAGGATCCCAGGCTCTACCTGAAACAGCCCGTCACCATCCGATTTATAGTTCGCCAGCAGGATCAGCGTCTTCTCTCCCGAGGTAATGGGGATGTTTTTCAGCAACCCCATGCTCGTGGGGGCATCCGTGTCCTTCTCGCCGGTTGCCGTTTCCAGGGCAGCAGCGGCCTGATAAAGCTCCGCACGGGGATACTCCCGGGAGAACTCCACGCTGCCGCGGGAATCGAAAACCCATAGGTAAAGGTCGTATATCTTTCTCTCCTCGCTTTCCAGTAGGGCGGAGCGTGTCTTGGCCGTATTGGCTGCCGTACCCACGTTTATATCCACCGTGGTGGGTATTCCCTCCACCACACCGCTCCTTTGAAGGAACTCGTCATCCGTGCAGCCGACAAGGACGGGTAGTAACAACAGGATGCGGCAAATTGTTTTCAGTTTATATCGTTTCATAAATAATTAAATTTGTCATAACAATTCTCGTGTACATCATTGGAACGGAGGGAAATCCACCGTCTTGCTGTTCCAGGACTCGACCCGGTAAATAATTTCCCGGTCCGGGGATTCCGGCAGGACAATGAATACCTTGTAATCTCGGTTCGGATAGACAGGACCGGAATACACCCCGGGAGAACTCTCCTCACCAACATCAAGCAGGAAAGTCCTTGTCCTGCCCTGTGAGGTGTCACCTCCTGCATGATACTCCACTGTCAGCTGTATCTTCGGGTGGGGCTGTCCCTTCTGCCAGGAATTGGCTTCCGGGATATACGGGGCCAGATACTGTGGAAGGAAGAACTGTTCGTATTTCTGGGCGTCCATTTTCGTATAGTCAACCTTTCCGTCAGCATTGAGGGGGACTTCGTATATGGTCAGCTGCGTTTCACTCTTTATTCCGTAGGAATACGTGCCCGTGTGCTCCGTGTTCTTTCCCGTTCCCGGTGTGGAGCCTGCAAGCTGGGAAACGTCCGAGTCATTCTCCCTGAAGGAGGGGGACATCAGTACCGGAAAGTTCAGAAAGGCAATCCTTTTATAATCATACATGATCCGGTCAAAGGGGGCAATGCTTGCGATGTATATCCTGACACGGGAGAAATCACGGAACAGCGGGATTGTGATATCCTGTACCTGCTCCCCGGAAGCGGGCTGGACGGTCGTGGTCAGCTTTCCCGAAAGCATGCCCATGTGCAGTCTGTTCGATATTCCGGGAGCGTCTTTCCAGGCTACCGTGGAAGTTGTTGTCCAGTCTATGATCTTCTCATCCGACGGGGAAGGAGTCACGCCATCGTACGGGTTGTCCACCGGTATGCCGAGACTGCCGTCATCCTGCTCCTTGATGATGGCAGGGAATGCGGCTCCGACAATATCCTCCCTGTCCACCTCTTCCATGCCTTCCCCGAGGAAATCCCATGGAATCGCGTTCTGCAGGATTCCTCCGGGCGTATAATAGGGCAGGTCCTTTCCCGTCTGGTTGGGGGCATAGAAAGCGTGGAATTCACTCTCGCCCTTGGGGAGGCGTACCTTGGTCTGGTATTCCCCTTCCGCGTTACTGGAACTGAAAGGAAGCAGGCGGCTGTACACATACCGGTTCTGCTCCTTGTTGAAAACCATAAGCGCTATTCTGGGCTGAGCGGGAGCCTGGGGAAACAGCGTGCCGGTCTTATACCAGTTGGCGGGATCGGATGAATAGTTGTCCAGCATAACACTCCCGCCGGATTCAACACCCCTGGTTGACAGATTCAGTCTGACCGTCACGGCATCCTCATCGGAAAACTGTTCCGGAATAGGCTCCCCGCTCTGGCAGGATACCAGAATGAAGCAAAGGACCAGTGACACCGTTATCATAGAGTACTTCACAGCCTTCATCATACGAATATATTTAATATCTTTCAACATAATATTAATCAATCAGTTATGGGAACCACATCAACAGCTTCCCATGGTTTTACACTTATACTCAGAGAGAGGGGATTCTGGCGGAAATACAGCGGCAAGACAGCCTCCTGACGCCCCGTTATCCGTATCTGCTCGGGATATTGCGCGATATATTGCGCCACATCTACGGTACAAAGGACTTTTTCTCCTTGCATAAGGCGGATCGTTAACGGATCCCCGTCCTCGAAGCGCAGGGTATTGAAGTCAAGCACAAAACGGTCGTTTTTCCCGCCCGCGGTGAACGCGAGATCGAAAGATGTTTTCCCGGCACGCTGTCCGGAAAAGGAGAAACGGGCGGAGAGTGATTCCAGTGTCAGACGGAATCCCTCTCCCTTGTTCTGTTCAAACCAAGTTTGTGAATTATTATCCTCGTCGGAAAGAACTACCGCATGAATTTTCACGTGCTGGGAATAAAGTCTTACCACATCACGGGACTCGTTCATAACTTTGGAGGTGATGTATGTCTCACCCAAGTACAGCCTGTCAAACGTGCCGGATGCCTGTCCGTCCTTCTCCATCAGTTCGGGACGGGAAACCAACGCCCTCTTGTAGCCGTCCTCAACAGCTATGCCCGTTTCTTTCAAGGCGTTGCCTACAGCCACCACTTTATAATCTCCTTCTGGGAGTGTGACCTCCAGCGGCGAAAGCAGGCGTTCCCCATCCAGATGGTGTTTCTCCACCAGGGCCCCGTTCCCGACGTCAAAGATGAAGACGTCAATGTCATCCACATATTCCTGCAGATGTTCCCGGTCGTCATCGGCCAGGTAGGAGAAGACGATCGTGTTGCCAAGGCAGCCGCTCAGGTCGTCATACACCCGGTCACATGCGGTCACGAGGTATAAAGCGGCCAACAGGCCCAGCAAGGTCGGTATGTTTCTTATGTTCATACTTTACACTAATTATTATAAATCAATACTGTAATTTTCCCGAAAGAGAGGACACGTTTCCCTCCCGCGGGTAACAAAAAAGGGAGGGGACAAACTTTCCCCTCCCCGAGAGTGCGGGGCGGATTCCGGTACCGGCCTGTCAGGGCCGATACCGGAAAAGCGCTCCGGCAAGCGGCTATTACTCTCTATCTGTATCAGTCAAGAATGGGGAATACGTTCACAGCGGTCCAGGGCTGCACCACGACACGGACGATGACATTCACGTTCTCGTCCTCCAAATCTTCCTGACCATCCGGTTTTGGAGTCACTCCTTCCGGAATAGTCGGATCTGTATCCACCAGGATACCCTGTCCGTTGTTCAATGTGCTAAGATTCAGATTGATCAGGTAACCACCCTTACCGGCCGGAACATCAGTCGTACCGTCTGTTGCACCTTCTGTCTTCGCATAACCGGATATAACTACAAAACGTCTGTCTACAGATACGCCTGCATCACCTGTTTTGAAAACGAAAGCAAGTTTTGGAGCATTGTTAGTCTTTCCGTAACCGGTAATTCCATTTGAGAAGAAGTTAAATGCCGCAGCTTTTTTACCTGCTCCGAAATCAAAAGCAGTTGCTGTAAAGTAGGAAGATACATCGGACAGGTCTGTCTTGCCATCAGGTTTGAATGTTCCATTGGTAAAATCATATCTGTCACCTACATAAGTCTTGGCCCAGAACCAGTTTGCTTCTTCTTCTACTGTAAGCGCAGGAATAGAAAGTGTTCTACTGAAACGGTTCATCAGAATACCCTGGTTTGCAGAGGTCACGTCAACAACCTGCAACCATTTGTTCAAAGCGGCTTTCTTGCTAAGATCAGACTTACCATCCCACACTTCGTTATTGAAGCCATCGGTAGCAGCCTTGAAAGCCGTCCATGCATCAGCACTGGTTTTTCCGTTATTTTCAGCCTTACCCAGCCATGTCTTGCACCACTGTTCCGCCTCGGCCTTTTTTCCGTCTTTCCAAGTAACTTTGATAAATTTGGTTCCAGTCACTTGGAAACGGTTCATACTGGCAGCCAAGGTAAGTTCCACTTTCTTGACGGTACGCTTATCCTTCTGGGGATCAACGCCATAAGGTTCGGCACCAACAGTGGTAAGTTCTTTGGAACCTGCATAGATCACTTCATTAATTTTAGCCTTCAACAGTTGTTTGCTAACATCAGACACGGGCTTGTTCTCAACCAATGCACCTTGAGGGTTTGCAATAACAAGAGCTTTTGTTGCGCCTTTGTCCACGTTAAGGAATTTATAACCTCCTGTCGCTTCACCAGCTCCCACGGCGGTAGATGAAGTCAACTTAGTAAAATCATCAGACCCCTTCGTAAACTCCTTCGCAAAGACAATATCATCTCCCTTTAACAAGTACACATGCAGTTTTTCAACCGTTGCCGGATCACCATTGTTGGCAGTGTTCTGCAAATCGCCCATGGCGGCACGTGTACCGGGACCGGGCAATGCTACTGACATCATCACATCAACCGGCTGATTAGCACCCTCCGGTACAACCAGATTTTCTTCATTGTTACATGCAGCAAACAACGCCAGCGAAGCCACTGCAAAATACTTCATCACTTTCATAATTTGAATTGTTTTAAATTGAAATTACTAATACAATATATAACTGAGTTACATCCGCAACCCACGATTTATTCATTTACCCTTACAGCCTTGAATGCTTTCGCACGGTTACATCCCCGAGCCGCTGCCTCTTCCAACAGTTTCTCTGCCTTCCTCCAATCACCTTTCATATCATAGGCAATTGCCATTGGGAACAGGACACGACTGTCTTCTCTTACCACTTCCAATACCTGCAACGCACCGTCCGCATCCTTGCCATATTTCAACAAGGCATTGGCATAATTCAAAACCGCCACAATATCCCCCGGAAACTGCTCGTATGCCTTCTTATATACCGGCAGAGGATTCTCCCCCCGGGAAGCATACAATCCGGCCAGCTGGTACATTTCGTACAGGCTAAGACATTCGGGCTTGGTCTCAAAAACTCCGGGGAGTTCCTCCGACGTATAAGGCCTTACATCAAAGCTGAGGCTGAATGTTGTACGCCGCAGAGCCGGGTAAAACTCTTCCAAAAGAATATGGTAAGTCTTATCATTATCTAACTCACGGATAGCCGACTCACGTTCCGTATCATTTGAGTTATGTTCAATGATAAAAAGAATTTTGTCCTTATTGGAAAGAGTGGAACCACTGACTGCTGCCTTAAGACCTTCCCAGTCTTCCCCAACCCCTTCGGTACGATAAACCGGTGCTTTCTTGAGGGCGGGATATCGACTGGAAATATAATTTGAAAGGGTTTGAGTCCGTCTTTGCGCAAGGGATTTGTTATAATTAAAATCTCCTTCGGGAGAAGCGTAACCTTTTATATACACATCCTTTAGCTCCGCCCCTTTAATCAATAGGTTTTCAGATACAAATTGGCCGAGTCCGGCAAGCTCCTGACGATTATCCGCAAAGGTCTTGCGAAGATCGTGTTGTGCCACGGGAAAAGTCACTTTACAATCAAAAGAATCCTTGTAGCACTTGATCATGACCTTTTCCGGCTCGATGAAACTGTAGGCATAATCCTTCTCCCCGAAGAGGGGGATACCGGCCTGAAAGGCGATATCCTCGCTCTCGTTCGTGCCGCACTCGGCACAACCGTACGACACCTCCCTGACAACGAGACGCCCGTCAGCCATCCACCGTTCAAAGGGGACGCTCCTTTTCACCGTCAGGCCCGAACTTTCCACCACCTTGGCGGAACGGACCTCGCCGGCCCCCGGGTTACCGGGTTTCAGGTTGCCCAATGCCTTGCGACGCTTGATCACCTTGTATCTTTTCTTGCCAGCCACGCAGACCGGTTCGAGGCGGACACTGTCACGCCCGTCAGCCGAGACATAGACGGGGAACAGGTAAGCGACTTCCTGGCTTCCAAGCCCTGCCAGGGGGGAGACACTGAAAGTAATATCCAGCGCGTCTCTACCCGGTTCACGCTCCACACGGCTGTTTGAATAATCCCAACGCGAGGTATCTGACGTTGATAAAATGTCCTGAGCGGAAGAAAATAAGGGAAACATTCCCAGGCAACCCATGATAAGGATTTGCTTCTTGTTAATATGGTAAGGTTTCATTGATATACATTTTAGCATGATAGAATAAAAAGTTGTGTCCCCGGATTCAGGGAGTTATTTCAACATGTAAATAATTGAAATGGCGGCCCTGGTGGGACCTATGTAGCCCGCATCCCCCTTGCCCAGCTTCTGCCCGCAGGTGGTACACTTGTACTTGTCATAACGGGCGTGCACGTAACCGATACCCAAGGAGGCCTCGATATTGAAACGGTTGGAAAGCACCCACTGGTAACCGGCGCTCAACCCGCCTCCCCAGAAATAACCCTCGTAACGGTGGTCCTTCATGTTTCCGTCCCCTTTCTGAAGCACGAAGGGGACATCGACACCTCCGATATTCATCTGGCCACCATGGGCGTGCAACCCGAAGAACCAGCCGTTGAAAACGTCACAGGTCCAATAACGGAGCTCCGGCTGGACAAGCCAGTGACTGAACTTCTTTGCCTTGTACCGGGAAGACGTGGCGTCCCGCGTGTAGAAAAAGAAATTCATGCCCACCTGTGTGTCAAGGGTCCATTTACGCCCCATGGAGAACTCCAAGGAGAGGTTGGGAGTTTTCAAGGCATCGTAGGCCAGATTGTTCTTCAAGGCAACCTTTTGAGAGAAGGCACCAGCCGAACAAAGCAAAAACACCAGAAGAAAAAACGGTTTCATCATACTGTTATTCATTGTTTCGTTATTTTATCTTATCAGAGGACAAGCCAAAGCTATCCTTATGTAATAATCATTAATAAAAATGCTGCTTCCCGGAAAAGACTCCAGAATCTTCCTTGCGCGTACGTAGTGGACAGCCGGAAACTCCTGTCCGCACCAGAAAGACCTGCGGGGACGCAACCCGCCCACGAGACTTAAAAGCCTTTCAGCCGATCCGGCGAAAGCCGAATAGTGGACACCGTCCCGAGTATGCAGGTAAATCGAATCCCTGTTGGACCATTCCATGTTGAATATCTCATGACTCATTCGCATAATGTCAACCGTTCTTGGATGATTTTCTTATTTCCACTCTCTCCGGTAGAGAGTGGAAAATTGTCCAAAATCCGCTTTTGGAAACGGTTGTAGATGCCAAAAAGAAATAAAAGATGCAATATGAACAGATTTTATTATATAACTAGCTGAAAATAATATTACTAATATTTTCATTAGGCTACAAAAACAGAAACAATGGAACTTTTTTATTTGAACGAGCACACATCCTGTTATAATTACTCGAAATCTGTGCAGGAGGGATTCCGGTATTATAAATTTGATGAAGGATTGAACCACGAGGAGGAATTGGTAAAAGATTGTATCCTGTTCGTACTTAAGGGAAGTCTGCAATTCTCCTGCAACGGTTTTCAGTTCACCGTTTCATCAGGAGAGATGGTCTTTTTTTGCCGTGAAAGCCTGTTTAACACCCAATCGTTAAAAAAATGTGAAGTCGTGGCAGCCTTGTTCGAAGGGGGGGCATGGCCCTGTCAAAAGGCTTCCTTTTCAAAGTTATACCACCTGAGGGAAATTGTCGAATATCGTATGGAACCTCTTGAAATCAGGGATCGGTTACGTAAATTTCTCGAACTTCTGGTGTGTTATCTGGAAGACGGGGCGAACTGCATCCATTTTCACGAAATAAAACTCAAGGAACTTTTCTGGAATATTCGCTTTTACTACTCCAGGCAGGAACTCGCGAATTTCTTCTATACGATTATAGGCCGTTCGCAAGACTTCAAAAACAAGGTCTTGAACAATTATAAACGTTGCAGGACCGTGAAAGAACTTGCATCGGCCTGTGACATCTCCCTCTCCGCCTTCAAAAGACAGTTTTCAGCGGAGTTTGGAGAGACTCCAGCCGAATGGATGCAGAAACAGATGTTGGGAGAAATCAAATACAAACTTTCAGTTACAGACCTGCCGTTGGGAACCATTGCCAATGAACTGGAATTTTCCTCTCTTGCACACTTCTCCAGATTTTGCAAGAGATGCCTGGGATGTTCTCCCAGAAAGTTGAGACAACAGATAAAAGGCGGTTAAACGATCTCTGGAGGGGGGGGCTGATAAGAATTTGATAAATAATAGAGCCAAAACGGAAACAATTAATAAAATTATTGTCTTTAAATTTGCAGCGTAATCCAAACAAAAAAGGATTACGCTATTTTTTTTACATGTTATGTATAATTCCTTTATTTTCCACTCTCTACCGGAGAGAGTGGAAATAAGAAAATCATCCAAGAACGGTTGACATTATGCGAATGAGTCATG
>NZ_JAJKHN010000219.1:0-1181 GCF_020982715.1 Bacteroides sp. 1_1_30 | reverse complement strand
ATCAAAAGGATGAAAGTTTTGTCCATTTACTATAATTGTTTCCTTTTTTCGACCTACTATATAAAGAATATTGTTATAATCAAAAAAGCCCAAATCTCCTGTACTTAACCAACCGTCTTTTAATACTTCATCTGTTGATTGTATGTCATTATAATAACCAGACATGACACAAGCGCCTTTTACTTGAATCTCTCCTAAATTTAAATTATTTTGAGGAATACCGTCTTTAACAATGCGTACTTGTAAGCCTGGTAATATTCTACCTGCACTAACAAATTCACAAAAATCTTGTTGTTTATCGACTAATTTGATAATCCCTTCATAGAACGCCTCTCTATTTATTCTTATATTTTTATTTCCATAACCCGGTAAACAGGAAGAAACAATCAATGTTGTTTCAGCCATTCCATATGAAGGGCGGAATGCATTTCGATTAAACCCAAGTTGAAAAAGGGGGGATAATCGGACGTATAAATTAGATGGAACCATTTCTGCTCCAATTGAAAGAGTCTTCACTTGAGATAAATCCAATTCTTTTATGTCATTAGATTGTTCTAACTTTTGAATTAACAAATCCAATCCTGAAGGTGTCGTACCGCCACAAATACTTACTTGATATTCGGAAATTTTCTTTAGAAAAATCAAAGGATCTCTTAAAAAGGAAAAAGGCTCTATTTTTATTTCTGTAATTTGGTTATACAAACAAACCAAATGATTTCCAAATAGACCATAATCATGAAAATATGGCATCCAGTGAATCAAAGTATCTTCAGTTGTAATTTCATCCGCAAGAGTTTTTATTTTCAAATTAGTTAAAATATTGTTAAAACTAAGCATGACTCCTTTGGGTGCCCCTGTACTTCCTGATGAAAACTGAATAACACATAAATCTTTACTATCTCTTTTAGGTATGTGTAAAGAATAATCTTGCAACAAATCCAATTGTTTCATAATATCTTCAACACACACAGCTTTATGAAATGAAGATTTATAATATTCAAATAGATTAATATCATTTGTTATAAGTGTAACTACACCTAATATATCAATTGCATTCTTTAGGCGTTCAAAAGCAATAGAGTTCTTATTACTGAATTGTACAGAAGGCATTAAAACGGGTATACAACCTGCCATAACACCTGTCTCTTATACACATCTCCGAGCCCACGAGACCATGGCTA
>NZ_JAJKHN010000218.1:0-1192 GCF_020982715.1 Bacteroides sp. 1_1_30 | reverse complement strand
TGGGCCACTATCTCGGAAGATTTGTTGATACTGTTGTCCATTGGATCAGTCTTATCGGGAATACACATCCGTAACAGTCCTACCACAATGACAAGAAATACCAATATCGCCCGTGGACCGATTGTAGTTGTCATGAAAACAAACTCATCAGCCTGCTTTCTTAACTGTTTCATAGAATTTTGAGGATGTGGCGGCCGGATGCACCCCGGAACTCGGACACGCATACTTCATGTCCTGCATCCAACAACCGGTTTCGGCATTCCTCCATGGCAGTATCTGATATCCTGACAGCAGGAATATTCGCCGCCGTCATCTTGAAAAGAGGCGCTTCCATGATCCGGGAAATCGTTTCGGCGTCTTCAAAATACGCTTCGTATGAATCACCTACATGGAAAAGGGTAATAGTTTCCATGCCATGCTTTTCTTTCATACCTCCGTAACACTGACGGATAATCTGTTCCTTTTTCATATAATATATGTGTATGGTTTGGTGCCTGCCAAACATAAAAAGTGCCTGCAACCAATTCAGTTGTTGGGGGTTCATCCGAAAGGTATATACAGACTTTTTTATTGGACAAATATACAATAAATTGCGGACTCGCCCCACTTTTTATAAGCGGAACTATTCTCTCATTTTCACCTCCTTTTTTCAAACTCCTCGCTGATGGTTTTAACGAATTGTTCATATTGTCTATCCTATGGCTTTTACTACAGGCTTTACCATGGAACGGAGGTGTAAAAAGTAGCTCAAGTTCTCGTTTATAGAAAATCCACCAGTAAGGACAGCGCATGCTTTAATACGGCAATATTTTCCGTACATAGCGTAATCACCCGTGGTTTTGATAAGACCATACTCGGTAACAGTTCCGGTAGCGTATCAAGTATCGAGTGTATGACCTCTTTTAGAAAGCTCGGACTTTCTTCCGTTCTCTTCCTCCTGCTTCCTTTTCTGTCGGTATTGCTTCCTTCCGTATGATAAAAAGCCTCAAAACGTTTACGGTATTTTTCTGTCAGTTCTTTAACACCTGTTTCCATCGTTTTAATTATACTCTGCAAGCCATTCGTCCAGTGTCATGGAATCTTCAAATCCGTACTCTTCAATCCGCACGTAACCATTTTCTCCCATGACCAGCTTTTCTCTTGTAAGGATTGTTCCGGCATGGTTTACCATTACCTCCGGTTCAATGGTCGC
>NZ_JAJKHN010000217.1:0-1196 GCF_020982715.1 Bacteroides sp. 1_1_30 | reverse complement strand
TGGGCCACTATCTCGGAAGATTTGTTGATACTGTTGTCCATTGGATCAGTCTTATCGGGAATACACATCCGTAACAGCCCTACCACAATGACAAGAAATACCAATATCGCCCGTGGACCGATTGTGGTTGTCATGAAAACAAACTCATCAGCCTGCTTTCTTAACTGTTTCATAGAATTTTGAGGATGTGGCGGCCGGATGCCCCCCGAAACTCGGACACGCATACTTCATGTCCTGCATCCAACAACCGGTTTCGACATTCCTCCATGGCAGTATCTGATATCCTGACAGCAGGAATATTCGCCGCCGTCATCTTGAAAAGAGGCGCTTCCATGATCCGGGTAATCGTTTCGGCGTCTTCAAAATACGCTTCGTATGAATCACCTACATGGAAAAGGGTAACGGTTTCCATGCCATGCTTTTCTTTCATACCTCCGTAACACTGACGGATAATCTGTTCCTTTTTCATATAATATATGTATATGGTTTGGTGTCTGCCAAACATAAAAAGCGCCTGCAACCAATTCAGCTGTTGGTCTTTCGTCCGAAAGGTATATACAGACTTTTTTATTGGGCAAATATACAATAATTTGCGGATTCGCCCCATTTTTTGTAAGCGGAACTATTCTCTCATTTTCACCTCCCTTTTCTCAAACTCCTCGCTGATGGTTTTAACGAGTTGTTTCATGTTGTCTATCCTATGGCTTTTACCACAGGCCTTACCATGGAACAGAGGTGTAAAAAACAACCCAAAGTCCTCGTTTATAGAAAATCCTCCAATAAGTACAACGCCTGCCTTAATACGGTAATATTTCCCGTACATGGCGTACTCATCCGTGGTTTTGGTAAAGCCATACTTTGGTAACAGTTCCGGTAGCATATCAAGTATCGGGCGTATAACCTCTTTAAGAAAGCTCGGACTTTCTTCCGTTCTTTTCCTCCTGTTTCCTTTTCTGTCGGTATTGCTTCCTTCCGTATGGTAAAAAGCCTCAAAGCGTTCACGGTATTTTTCTGTCAGTTCTTTAATATCCATTTCCATCGTCTTAATTATACTCTGCAAGCCATTCGTCCAGTGTCGTGGAATCTTCAAATCCGTACTCTTCAATCCGCACGTAACCGTTTTCTCCCATGACCAGCTTTTCTCTTGTAAGGATTGTTCCGGCATGGTTTACCATTACCTCCGGTTCAATGGTCGC
>NZ_JAJKHN010000216.1:0-1282 GCF_020982715.1 Bacteroides sp. 1_1_30 | reverse complement strand
TAGCCATGGTCTCGTGGGCTCGGAGATGTGTATAAGAGACAGATCATAGAGATAAGGCTCTTATTCAAAAAAATCCCATTTCATCGGAAATTATAGTTTCTTATTTGTTCCTTCTAATTTGTAATTGATATCCAATATTTTCATACCTTTGAATCTCAATAGATGGAACATTCTCAAAAACTCTTCGCAAACGACTTATTGCATTATGAAGTCTCGGATCATTATTTGATTTATCCGACCAAAATATTTTCTTGATTTCTTTGTCTTTCAATATGTAATCTGGAGCTTCTAAAAAATGTTTTAATAAAATAGCTGTTTGTGGTGGTATCTGAATTTCCTCTTTACCAAATATAAGCTTTCTCAAATCTGCATCAAACATAATATCTTGGTCCATTTGATAAATATGAACAGAGGTAGGAACAACAATGTTCTTTTGCCATCTCTTTCTAAAAAATATCACTATATTAATAATAACTGCACACAGCCAATAAATAAAGCCATAAACAAAGCCTCTTACACCCACAAGAGTAAAAAATGAAAAGTAGAAAAAGCCTTTTACTTCAACCTCGCAACGATAACCTGCCGTAATATCGAATTCTGGTATACAATTTTCATGTAAAAAAGAGTCAGGGTATACACTTTCTGTAATATTTTCATCTTTATCGGATACCAAAAGCTGCAATGCAAAAGTGCCAGACAAACTTTGCTGCTTCAAATGCAGTTGCCATTTTTCATATAAAGAGTCCACTACTAAAGGATGTTTAGATAAATAAGCAGTATGTAAAAAACTTAATCGTGGATCAGATGTTACATTTTTAGAACTTTTTTCTTTATCCAAGCAGTATCCACGTTTTCCACTTTCATCTGTTATATAAACCGTATCAGGATACTCCTCCAATCGCTGTTTCCTCCCACTAGTGTAAAAATAACCATCAAAAGCATCTTCTTGTAAATGTTGCAAAAAAACTGCTTTAAAAACACTTTCCACTCTTTCACTGAACATTTTTTTTCTAGCCTCACAATATAATTGTCCTAGAATGAAAAATAATACTATCTCCAGAATAAATATTATTAGCAAAAGGCGCATCTTTTGTTTATCTTTAAATGTAATTGTACCGCTTAGTTTCGTTAGTAATTTCATAGCGTGACTTATTTTATCTGTTTGAATAGCACAAAGGTAGCATTATTTGCAATAATTGACAGACAATATAAAAACTATTTTGAGTTTTTGGTTATATCAAAAACTGTCTCTTATACACATCTCCGAGCCCACGCGACCGAC
>NZ_JAJKHN010000215.1:0-1284 GCF_020982715.1 Bacteroides sp. 1_1_30 | reverse complement strand
TTAGCCATGGTCTCGTGGGCTCGGAGATGTGTATAAGAGACAGGACTCCGATTAATAAAAATGTTGTAATAAATAAATATAATGATGTTTGTGATAAAGTTGCTAAAAATGATTTTATTAGTAAGGATACAGATATTAAGATAATTCTAGAGAAGTCTTCAATTGTATTCAATGAACTAGATGAAGAGATAAACATACCAGTTGGACAGTGTCATGGAGACTTGACTTTTTCAAATATACTATTTAATGGAAATAATTACTATTTGATAGACTTTCTGGACTCATTTTTGGAATCTCCATTACTTGATTTAGTAAAGATTAGGCAAGATTCAAATTATGGTTGGTCGCAGCTTATGTATGGGCATGATTTTGATTCTGTGCGGATGAGAATAATTTCAGACAAGATAGATAAAGAGATAGATATATATTATAGTAATTATGATTGGTATAATAAGTATTATAGTACTTTTCAGTTGATGAATTTCCTACGTGTTATACAATATGCTAAGGAGGAGAGAACTGTAGCATTCTTAAAAAATGTCCTCAATTCAATTTTATGAGTATTAGTTTGATTATTCCTATAGGAGCTGACAATATTGAGTATGAGAACTATATGCCTTATATATTTAACTTTGCTCCTGATGGAATCTCGCTTTGCATAAAATCTATTCAAGGGTTAGATTTAAATCGTTTTGATAATATCTATTTTACAATTCTTGAAAAATATGATAAAAAATACTATTTGTCATTATTGCTGAAATTGCAATTTAAAAAGTTGGGACTGAGTAATGCTAAGGTCGTAGTTCTTGATGAGCCAACCACTAGCCAGGCTGAGACTGTCTATCGGACTGTGAATTGCGAGAACATAGAAGGAGCAATTTTTGTGAAAGATCCTGATGGCTATTTTTGTGGAGATTTTACCATTGCAAATAGTATAGCTATTTATCCACTTGATAAGTTGGAAATGGTGAATCCAAGAAATAAGAGTTATGTGGAACTTGATGATCAGTTCTATATAACAAATATAATAGAAAAAAAAATCATCAGCCGTTTCTTTAATGCAGGAGGTTATATTTTTGATGATGCTGCTGTGTTCTGCAAATATTATGAGAGATTATATTTGTATGAACAACTTTTTATGTCGCATATAGTCTATGCTATGCTATTGGATAATATTCCTTTTAGGCCTTTTGAGGTGAAAGACTTCCAAGATTGGGGAAGTGAAAGAGCTGTCTCTTATACACATCTCCGAGCCCACGAGACCATGGCTAATCTCGTATGCCG
>NZ_JAJKHN010000214.1:0-1306 GCF_020982715.1 Bacteroides sp. 1_1_30 | reverse complement strand
ACACTGTCCAAAATATCCAAAAAGGCGGCACAGGGTGAATATTACAACAACCCCATTTCCGAGGGCGAGGTCTTCGAAAACATTGCATACGGCAAGGTACCGCCTCTCTCCAAATTCAAGTTTCTCGTGGCGTATGGCGACCCGGCACCGGGCGAAAGCAAGGGAAAGAAGGGGAAATCCTTCAAGACAGTTTCGCTTTGTGGCAAATTGGGTACCAGGCTCTATGTCATCAAGACTTTCCTGGCGCAGGCACTCAATGCGGAGTTTATTGACTGGTATGTCCGGATGCTTGATTTTGTCGGGGGAAAGACCAATGTCTATTGCTACATGGAAAACAACAAACTGCAGGACCCTTTCTTCCAGCAGGTGTTCAAACCGCTGGTGGCAAAGGTGCGACGGGAACAGAAGATTGCACTGTTCATCCGGGGCGACGAGGAGAAGAAGACGGACAAGGCTACACGTATCGAGGCCAACCTTGAACCGCTCAACCGAGAAGGGAACCTCATCCTCAACGAGGCAGAACGGGACAACCCGCACATGAAGGAACTGGAGGACCAGTTCAAGCTGTTCACCCTGACCATGCGCTACCCGGCCGATGGACCGGATGGGGTCGAAGGGGCAAACCGCATCATCGACGAACTGATCAGGCGCATTGAACCGCCCGTATTCCGATCACGGAAGGATGTAAGAAAGCGGAATAAGAAAAGATTATGACAACTTTAAAACAACAGATAAATGAAAAAGATAATTCATAAAACATCTATTTACAAAGTACAATCACCTTATAATAATTGGTACAGTATCATGACTTACGATGGGTTAAATCGCAGCAATATCATTATTGCCGGTAAAAAGCAACTGTTAAAGGTCTCTTTAGCACTAATTATCATGCTTCTATTCAATAAAAATACTACAATAAACAAATTCAAGAAATTATGAGCAAGTTTGTAGAACTCACCGATTACGATGCAAGCATCCACCGCGACATCCTCGACGCACTGGTTAGAGAGGACGAAACGGTCATTGAAGTATGTGAAGACAGGGCCATTGCCGAAATGCGGTGTTATTTGAGCAAACGCTACGACTGCAACAAGATTTTTGCAGCCACCGGGGACAACCGGAACCAGCTCGTGCTGATGATGGTCATTGACATGGCTGTCTATCACATCTTCTGCATCCACAACCCGCAGAAACTTTCCCAGGTACGCAAGGACCGCTACGAACGGGCGGTGGAATGGATGAAGGCGGTGGCCGACGAGGACATTTCAATCGAAGGGGCTCCGCTGCTGCCCGAGGAACAAAGGGC
>NZ_JAJKHN010000213.1:0-1315 GCF_020982715.1 Bacteroides sp. 1_1_30 | reverse complement strand
CTCCGGAATTTAATGAAATGACCGGATTCAACGAAGAAGAGGTGCGCGCAATGCTGGATTATTATGCCACTACCTGCGAGTTTCACCACTCTACTGATGAACTGATAGAAGCTATGAAACCTTGGTATGACAACTACTGCTTTGCAGAGCAAAGTTATGGCAGTACTACCATGTACAACTCCAACATGGTACTTTACTTTGTGGATAATTACATCCGTAATGGAGGATATATGCCCCGCAATATGGTAGAAGAAAACATCCGTCTAGATTATAACAAACTACGAATGTTGATCCGCAAAGACAAAGAATTTGCTCATGATGCCTCGACCATTCAGACGTTGGTGCAACAGGGATATGTCACCGGCGAATTGAAAACCGGGTTTCCTGCCGAAACAGTTGCAGAACCGGATAACTTTACCAGCCTATTATTCTATTTCGGAATGTTGACTATCAGCGGTACTTTAGAAGGAGAAACGAAGTTGACTATTCCCAATCAAGTAGTACGTGAACAATTGTACAGTTACTTATTAGATACCTACAACGAAGCGGACCTCCGCTTTGACAACTGGGAAAAAGGGAAACTGGCATCCGCTATGGCTTATCGTGGCGACTGGAAAGCCTACTTCGACTATATCGCCGAATGTCTGCACCGATATTCTTCCCAGAGAGACAAGCAAAAAGGCGAAGCATACGTACATGGATTTACGTTGGCTATGACCGCACAGAACCGTTTCTATCGCCCCATCTCCGAACAGGAGAATCAGGAAGGATATGCCGATATTTTCATGTTTCCCTTACTGGATATATACAAAGACATGCTCCATTCTTACATTATCGAACTGAAGTATGCCAAAGGAAAGGATAGTGATGAAAAGGTGGAGCAACTCCGACAAGAGGCTATCACACAAGCCAACCGCTATGCCGCCAGTGAAACGGTGCAAAAAGCAATCGGAACAACGACGCTGCACAAAATTATAGTTGTTTATCAAGGGATGAAAATGGTGGTGTGCGAAGAAGTTTAAAGTTCGTATATATTTTCATGTATTATAATAAAAGGCGACTCATTGCAACGAGCCGCTTTTTTTGTATTATCTATTTTTCTTCAGCTATCCACTTTTCAACATTACGGGTTTCCACACTAAAGAAGAGCAAATCCGCTTTCCCACTATAAGCAATAATGGCATTGAGACTACTAAAGATATTCTATCATTTATATAACTGCCATCCATCAATATTCATTTTTATTGTTACTTTTGTGAGAAAATGAAAGAGTTATGAACCAACCAGTAAAGCGCAAACGTATTCCGTACGGAAT
>NZ_JAJKHN010000212.1:0-1336 GCF_020982715.1 Bacteroides sp. 1_1_30 | reverse complement strand
CTCTAAGTTTGCAGTTAATAGATAAGAGGTCGGAAATTTATTTTAAAAAAGTCAAGCGAGACGAATAATTACCTCCGCATCTTATCAGGAAAATATCAGTCTTATTATCTTTGTTGTATTAAGATAAAGACTGATAGGCGGGAAGAGGACACCATAAAAGAGAAAGCACTTGAGGCTAGCCCACGTAACGGCCTCTCTCCGCCAAGCTGCAAAGCTCCGATAGAATATCAAGGTTGCGAGCCTATTTAGAGTTTAGAGTTCAAACAGCTTTTACCAGTCTTAGAAAAGTACAGCAAAAATATGAAAAAATTATTTATTGGAATTGATTTTTCAAAGGAGAAACTTGACGCGACGATAATTCTCGCATGTGGAATGAACGAAATAGGCTCCCGTGAGTATGGGTGTTTCCCAAATAACACTACGGGCTACCGCAAGTTATGTAATTGGGTTAAAACAAACGCTTGGAATACAATTGCTGAGGAATGGCTATTCTGTGGAGAAGACACAGGTTCATGTAGTATAGGACTGAGCAAATGGCTTTACGGAAAAGGCTATGACATATGGATTGAGAACGCTTACGCCATAAAACATAGCAGTGGTATCCAGCGTGTGAAAAACGATAAGGCGGACTCAGCAATCATTGCTGAATACGCATGGAGGCAACAGGACAAGGTTGTACCCTTTGAACCATTGAATGAATCCCTTGCGCAACTAAGGGAGATTTTCCTCTATAGGCATAAGCTAGTTGGGCAAAGAGTGGCAATGGAATTACGAAAAGAGGACAAATCACAATCAAACAAGTCAAAAGCAATATCCTTCATCAACCGCAAGAGCAAACACCTTATTGCGGAGATAAACAAAACAATTGCCGAATGCGATAAGGCCATTGATAGCATAATAGAGGCGGATGAGGAACTGAAAGAAAATTATGCTATTATAACCTCAATAAAAGGCGTAGCCAGGCAAAACGCAACCTGTATGTTGGTCTACACAAACAACTTCAAAAAATTCGGATATGACCCAAGAAAGATTGCATGCTATTATGGAGTTGCCCCCTTTGGTAAACAATCCGGAACGAGTGTAAATACACCTGCTCATACAAGCCATTTCGCCAATAAACTTATTAAATCATTATTAGGACAAGCAGCTCATATAGCCAAAATATATAATCCCGAAATTAGAGATTACTATCAAAGACTGATTAGTAAGGGAAAGAAGCCTCAAGTGGCTTTAAATAATGTCAAGAACAAACTCATAAGAATCATAGTGGCATTAGTCAGGAAGAAAGTACCATATGATCAAAATACATACAAATATTATGAAGAACGAGAAGTTA
>NZ_JAJKHN010000211.1:0-1339 GCF_020982715.1 Bacteroides sp. 1_1_30 | reverse complement strand
AGCCATGGTCTCGTGGGCTCGGAGATGTGTATAAGAGACAGTCTATAGATTGTTCTTCAATAATCTGCTTTAATTGAATTGCATTCTTCTTAAAAGACTGATGTTCTGCTAAACCTGGTAATATATAATTAGGAATCAATAAAGAATTAATTTTCTCAATTAACCCAGGTTCTTGTTCCTTTGTACTCAATATGGCACATACATTCTTATGTTGTTTATACAATGCAATCAATTGATCTACTAGTAGAGCCGAATTACCGACTCCACTTTCTACAAAAAAAAGAATATTCATAAGATCAAATATATTTATTTACATCTCTATTATCTAATACATAAATAAAAACAGCTAAATACGAAAGTACTAGAGGGCTCGTATACGCATGTCCACCATAGAAAGCATGACCAATAAAACAACAAAAAGCTATTATACACCAATAATCTAGTACATTATGCCATTTAATAAAACTTCGTATACTAGCTATCAATCTTTTTATAGGAAATAATAAAATTGGAATAGAAAAAAAGAGTCCAAATTGTCCTATTAAATCTAGAGGATCAACTTCTGCTGATTTCGGATCTCCCAAATATAAATGATGTTGATTTTCTATTAAATAAAGATTTCCTTTACCAAAACACCAATCAAAAATATTAAAATTGGTAATTGTTTTAATTGATGCATCTATCAAATATCCCCTTCCTGAAGCCTCTAAAAAGATTGCACCAATATTTTCGTATTTTTTCGAGAGATAAGAATCTTCTTGAATAACGGATATAACTTTAACTAGTGCATAATTAAATATAACTAAAACTAAAAGCAAAGTTATTAACTTTACCTTATAGGAACTTTTATAATCCTCAAATTTAACAAACAAGATACTTAAAGCAAAAAAAAGTAATATAAAGGCTGTCCCCAAATAGCAAGCTACACTACCAACAAAACAAGAACCAATAGACATTATTATTAATGCGATAAAATAAAATACATCTCCCGTTTTTTGGAATGAATAGCATGCTAAAATATTCAGTAAAAGTATAGTTAATCCAACATCATTCATTGCTACAAAAAAACCTTTTGTGCCAAAAGTGTTTTCTGTATAAGCAGCATAGCCCGCACCTGTTATAAAACAATAAATTAGAACAATCGCTGCCAATACTCCATATAGGACTGCAGCTTTAACAACTGTCTCACGATCTGAAAAATAACGACTCTTTAGTATAATACTTAAAACAAAATAGAAGTTCATTATTTTAATTAATGCCATGAAAACACCATTGGAATAAGCACCTATAAGAATATGATCTGTCTCTTATACACATCTCCGAGCCCACGAGACCATGG
>NZ_JAJKHN010000210.1:0-1370 GCF_020982715.1 Bacteroides sp. 1_1_30 | reverse complement strand
GCTCACTTCCTTCTTCTCAAAGCTGTCCCATGTCACGTTGCTGATGACTTTCATGTCTCGGCCGATGGAAGGACGGGGCGGCTGGCTGTATTTTCTTGTGCGGCGGTCAATCTGGCGTTGCGCCTCCTTGCCGAGTCCTTTCAGGTCAGGGGTACGCAGACCGTTCTGTTCCGGTGCGACACCATGCTCGTACTCGATGTCCTTGGCAACGACCTGGCGGTTTATACGCTCGTTGATGACAGCCTCCTGCTGGGCGCGGATGAAACGTTTCTCGCCTTCCGTCTGCTCCTGCTGGGCACGGTGGATCGTCATCGGGAACGAGGCCACACACTCGAAACGCATCGCTCCGCCCTTATCCTTGTACAGCAGACGCACGCTGCTCATGTCATAAGGATCGTACTGGACATAGAACTTCTTGTAGGTGTTACGCCGGCGCCATTCCAGGTCAGGTTCACCGGGGGCGGAAAAAACCTCGTAGGGGTATTTCTTTCCCTGCACCGTGATCTCGATGCCGCTGGCGGTGAACAGAGACGGTTTTTCGGTCGTGTACCAGAACATCTCCACCATATCAGGAACGCTGACCGGATCGGTGGCCTCGTTCACGCTGGTATTGTACATCTCAATCCGGGAGATGCCGGTGGCCGGGTGTTTCATTGAGTTCCACTGCTCACGGGCGGCGGCATACTGCTGCTTCAGCTCTTCCAGTGTGGGAAGGGAATCGATGTTCGCGTTGATGAATTCCAGGTTCGGACGGCTTGTATCTCTCTTCGCCGTAATGTTCTGCCCGGTGAAACCGAAACGTTTTTTCAACACCTGGCTCTGGAAGCGGTAGAAAATGTTCTCAATCGTTTTGGACTCGCCGTTGTACGGGGCGGTCGGACGGTGGATACGGCTGATCTTCGAGAAAAGACCCAGCGCCGCGTTCTTCTTATGGCCGCCCTGGTTGTCGCACACGATCTCGTAGGGTTTGTGCCGGCTCGTCTGGATAGCCATGCGGAAAGCATGGTACTGCGCGATATAGTCCTCATTGTCGCTGATGTAATAGCCAAGAAGCACTTCGCTGTAAGCATCCACCACCTCGTACACGCTTGTCGTGCACTTGTTACCGTTCTCATCACGATAGTAGAGGTTCAGCTTCGTGCCGTCGCCATACCAGAGGCTGTCACGACGGCCCGGAAGGATTGTCCGGTGTTTGCGGTCATAACGCTGGTGCGCCTTCATTTCCCCATAAACCGCATCGTACCACAATGGTTCGACACGCGGGCTGTTGAACCATTCGCGGAGGCTGCGGGAACTCTTCAGGGGCTTCCAGCCACGTTCCGGAGCGACACGGTTGTACTCCTCGAAGATCTCCATGTCAGTATAAACCG